>CBFDAZ010000610.1:0-3873 GCA_965602825.1 uncultured bacterium | reverse complement strand
GAGCAACGCGGCCGTCGCCACGACCTGCCGATCGGCGCCCGTCTCGTTCCGCACGTCCAGCGCCATGCTGAGCGTGGCGACGCCGCCCCCGGTGCGGGCGACGTCCACCCGGGGTTCGCTCACGCGGAAGCGGAACGCGCTGTAGTCGTCCGGCAGGCCGGTAAGCGTCCCGAACAGCCTCGGCTGGTGGAAGTTGCCCCGCAGCGGCGCCCACGATGTCAGCTCCAGCGACCCGCCCGCGTGGCGTTCGCGGGTGACATTCCACTTCCAACCGCTGCCCGCATCTTCGCCGAGTACGACGGCGCCGAAGGGAACCTGCACTTCCACACTCCACTTCCCTGCGTCGCGGTCAACATGTCCCGCCGCGGCGAAGGCGCCGTTCCACAGGCGGCTCTTCACCATGCCGTAGTCCGCGCCGTAGCAGTCGTAGATCGTGCCGCGCGCATTCACCATCACCTGGTGGTAGTAGCGCCCGTCGTTGCCGGGGTCGAAGAAGATCTCGATACAGTCATCCTGCCAGACCGCCCCATCGCGCCACGGCGTCTCCGCCTTCAGCGTCTCGATCTCCGGCTCATCGCACTCCACACCCACGTACAGCCCATCGTCATCGAACACGACCTTGAATCTCGTCTGCACTTCGCTTGTCTGCGGCGTCTCGCTTCCGTCTTCCGCGTTCGCCACCACGAAACCACTGCACCACTCCCCCGCCTCCCAGGCGGGCTCGTCGAGCACGCCATCCAGGGCAAGGGAGCTGTCTGCGCCAACGGCTGTGGCTGCGGGTGGAGCGGCCCACACACTCGCGACACTCACGAATAGCACGATCACAATGCCCAGTGCCCAGTACGCTCTCGATGCAAGCATGATCCAACCTCCCGCGACGAGGGAATCCACGCAGACGTCCTGGCGACCGTTCTCGGGCAGTCACTGCCGCGATTTCGGCCTCTTGCCCCCTCGCCCCTCCGACGGTGCGAAAGGGAGGCCCTCTGTGCCGGATTGCCGAACGCACCGTGATGTGGCACACGAGTCACCGCATGCCCGAAGCATGCACCCGAGATCGCGTCCCGCCGGCCCGGCCGCTCTGACCGGCCTCCGCGCAAAATGGGTACCCGAGCCATGAAGCTCCTCGTAACCGGATCGAACGGCTTGATCGGTGGTGAGGTCGTCGCGCACTTCGCGGGCGCGGGCCACGAGGTGCATGGCATCGACAACAACATGCGGGCTGATTACTTCGGGCCCTCCGGCGATACGCGCTGGAACCAGGCTCGATTGGGTGAGACCCACAAGGCTTTCCGGCATCACGAGGTCGATGTGCGTGACCGCGCAACACTCCTGGAGTGCGTGGAGCAGCTCAGGCCTGACCTGATCGTCCACGCTGCCGGACAACCCAGCCATGACCTCGCCGCGTCGCGACCCTTCGACGACTTCGATGTCAATGCCGTCGGCACCCTGAACACGCTCGAAGCGGCTCGCCGCTACGCCCGCGACGCCGGCTTCGTCTTCATATCGACCAACAAGGTCTACGGGGATGCTCCGAACCAGATTCTCCTAGAGGAGCTCCTCACCCGGTTTGACTACGCCGACCCCGCGTATGCCGACGGGATACCCGAGGACTTCCGGATCGACCAGTGCAAGCACTCCCTCTTCGGGGCCTCGAAGTTGGCCGCCGACGTCTTGGTGCAGGAGTACGCCAGGTACTTCGGCATGCAGACCTGCTGCTTGAGGTGCGGCTGTGTCACGGGCCCAACACACACCGGCGTTGAGTTGCACGGGTTTCTCAGTTACCTGGCCAGGACGAACGTCGAAGCCCGGACATACCGCGTCTACGGCTACAAGGGCAAGCAGGTCCGCGACAACATCCACGCGCGCGACGTCGCTCGGTTTGTGGCGGCCTTCACTGCCCACCCGCGCCCTGGCGAGGTCTACAACATCGGAGGTGGGCGCCGGAATTCGTGCTCCGTGCTCGAGGCACTCGACGCCGTAGAGGCTGTCTCCGGGAGGAAGTCGCGGTGGGAGTATGTGGACGAACACCGGGAGGGCGACCAGATCTGCTACATCTCCGATCTCACCAAGGCCAGGTCGCACTTCCCTGAATGGGACGTGGCCGTGCCGTTGGCCCAGATGCTGGAGGAGATCGTCGCCGGATGGCGTGAGCGCGGGGTCTCGCGGTGATGGATGGCCGGCCGATGCCCACTGGCGCAGACCTCCCCTCGTTGATCGTGCTGGCGCCCTACAGCCCCGAAGGC
The DNA here is from genome assembly GCA_965602825.1 of uncultured bacterium. Taxonomy (GTDB): domain Bacteria; phylum Armatimonadota; class Zipacnadia; order Zipacnadales; family VGFC01; genus CBFDAZ01. The sequence continues at coordinate 1,630 of CBFDAZ010000610.1, read as the reverse complement.
GGAGAAGGCGGCGGTGTTGTCATCAGAAGCCTGCTCCAGGAGTACCCCGCCGAGCGCCTTCTGTGGTACTCGATCCTGCCCGAGCGCAGGCGGCGGTGGTGGCGCCCGGAGGTCCGACGGGCGAGCGGCCCCTCGCTATGAGGGGGCGTAGGTTCGCCCCGGTCCGCTGGGTCTGGCAGGCCATCGGCAGAACGCTGGAGGAGCGCCTCTCGCTGCGGCGCGCGCTGAGGCTGGCAGACGGATCAGGAGCGAAGGTCTGCTGGGCCATAATGGGGCCCCGAGCACTTCACTTCCTGGATGGCTTCACGCGACGGAGCCCCCTCCCGGTTCATCTCTCCGTGCACGACGATCCCTTCATCTTCTCCGAGCTGTCCGGGCAGCCGCCACCCCTGGGCGGGCAAGGGGCGCTGGCCAAATGCCTCCGGAATGCCCGGAGCCGCGACTGCATCTCCGCCCGCCTGTGCGACCGCTACCGAGCGGAGTTCGGTGTAGACTCGTTCGTGCTCACCCGGGGGCTCGACCTTGACGCTGCCCGCGCGGCCGCTCAAGCCCAGAAGCCGGACATGGGGAAGCGTGTCAGAGTGATCCTGGGTGGCCGGAGCGGGCGCCCGCCTCCCTGGCCCGACCCACTGATCGGGGCCCTGCGCCTGCTGAGGGAACGGAACCACGTTCCGGTGGAGCTGCATGTGTTCGATCCCGCTGTGCGGTCCGGTGACGAGTGCGTGCACTCCCATGGCCTGCTGCCTGAACCCGACTTCAACGCCCAACTCCTGCGGATGCACATCGGGTATGCCTGTGATCCATTGACCGATCTGGGGCGACGCTTTGCGGCGACGTCGTTCCCGACGAAGGTCGTCACCTACATCGGCGCTTCGCTGCCGTTCGTGTACCATGGCCCCCTCGACTCAACGGTCGCCGACCTGCTGGCAGACTACCGTGTTGGCGTCATTGTGGACAGTGATGAGCCGGCGAGCATCGCCGACGCCTTCCGGCAGGTGATCCGCGACTACGACTCGATGAGAGAGCAGTGCCTGCGGGCCGTGGAGGAGCTGTTCGACGTCCGCCTCCTGCGTCGTCGGCTCTTCACGGCGCTGGTGGAACTGGTGAACTCCTGAGTCTCGCATAGGTTGGGAGACAGAGGCCGTCGTGGGGTGTATGCGGAAAACGGCGACCGGCACGATTGGCGTCAACGCAAGCCGTGAGGAGGGGCCGAATACGAGCCTGCTGTCGTTCGCAGGCGAAGTATCCGGCCCGAGTCCGTAGTGCACGCCGTCTATGTTGACGCCTACGGGGACCGGCACCGCGTTTCGCCTGACGACCCCCCTGTGGAGCCCATCTGAGGCGCGAAATGCGTGCCTGTACGCGCCTTCCGCTTCTCGCGCGATACGCCACCTCAAGAGGAGACCACTAGCGTGAGCTCGCTTCTCAGGTTGCTGAGGCTTCTCTGCCTCCTGATCGCATACACACACCTGCTTCCGGCCGCGCATGCCCAAGAGAGCCACGGCCCGTGGGAGGTCCGCCGCGGGCGCACGACTGACTCCGCGGAAGCCGGCGGCTTCCCCACATGGAGGGTCACCTTCAGCGGCCCGGAAGAAACGCCCGACGTCCGCATCGACGGTGACCCGAACCG
>CBFDAZ010000609.1:0-3877 GCA_965602825.1 uncultured bacterium | reverse complement strand
GACGTGTTCCGTCATTGCCACGGGGTCCGAGCGGCCAGGCACAAAGACCTCTTCATGCTCCTTCGCCAGGCCGATGGACGGCAGCTCGGGTCTGTCGGCCTCGGCGAGCACTTGTATGGCCACGTTGAGCTGCCCTTTGCCCCCATCCACCACAACCAGGTCCGGCAGCGGCAAGAACTTCTCATCACCTCGCTCTGCCGCGCCCAACCTCCGCGTCAATACCTCTCGCATCATCGCGTAGTCGTTCGGCTCGCCCTCGCAGCGCACACGGAAACGCCGGTATGCCCGCTTCGCGGGTTGGGCGCCCTCGAACACCACCATGGAGCCCGTCGCCATCTGGCCCTGGATGTTGGAGATGTCGAAGCACTCGATCCGGTGCGGCAGTCCGTCCAGGCTCAGGGCTTCCGCCAGGTCGTTGAGCGTCTCCTCGGCGACCCGCTTCCGCTCAGCCTCAGTGCTCTGTAGAGTCTCGAGGCTGACCCGTGCGTTGTCCAGTGCAAGCTCAACGAGGTGCCGCTTCTCGCCGCGCTGCGGGCGCGAGACAGTAACCCTGGTTCCCCGCAGCTCGGAGAGCGCTCTCGCAACGCTATCCATCTCAGGCACTTCGTGGCTGAGCAGGACTTCGCGTGGGATGTGGGTGGCACCGGCGTAGTACTGGGACAGGAAGGCCGCGAGCACCTCGTCCGACGGACGGTCCAGGGCCCGCGTGAGTAGGTGCTGCTCCCGGTCGATCAGCTTGCCGCGGCGTATGCAGAGACGCTGCACGGCGGCCCGGTCGCCTGAAACGGCCGCGGCGATGATGTCCTGATCCCGGGCCGCGTCACTCGCGATTGCTTTCTGGGTCTGGGTGGCCTTGTCCAGAGCCACCAGCTTATCGCGGAAGCAGGCTGCGCGCTCGAAGTTCAAACCTTCCGCCGCCTTCCCCATCTCTCCCGCCAGTCTCTCACGGACTTCGTCGGTCTTGCCCTCCAGGAAGAGCTCGGTCTGCCGGACGACCTCCGCGTATTCCTCCGGCGTGACGTTGCCCATGCAGGGACCTGCACAGCGCCGGATGTGCCGGTCAAGGCACGGAGGCGGCGGCTGACCGGGATCGATCTTGTGACGGCACGGGCGCAACCCGAACAGCTCACTGGCCATCCGCACCATCCGCCGCATCGCCTTGGTTGAGGTGTACGGCCCGAAGTACTTCCCTCTGCTACTACGGTGTAGCTCCCGTTTCTTGGGGTCCTGGAAGCTCCGCGGCCCACGAACCGACCCGATCGTGGGACGGGCGGCCTTGGGAAGCTCACGCACGATCATCAGCCGGGGGAAGGGCTCGTCGGTGGTCAACTTGAGATACGGATAGCTCTTGTCGTCGGCCAGGCGGACGTTGAAGAGCGGCTCGTGCTCTCGTATCAGATTCCACTCGAGTATGAGCGCCTCGACCTCGGAGTCAACGACGGTGTACTCGACGTCGGCGACGCGCGCGATCATCGCGTCGCCCCACGGCGACCGGCCGCTGGGAGCGAACCAATCGGACAGGCGCTTGCGCAGGGAGATCGTCTTGCCGACGTACAGAGCCGTTCCGTCGGCATCTCTGAACACGTAGCTCCCGGCCTTCTCCGGAGCGGCTTTGATCTTCTCTGCAAGCGTCATGATCCACTCGGGTGAACGGGCACGGTCTCTACGATTGGGGAGTCCGGCTCGCAGCGGCGGTTGCGAGTGCCGCCGGGTACTACTGAGCGATCAGTTTGGTCAGTTCAGAGATCTCGTCACGGAGCGCAGCGGCCTTCTCGAACTCAAGGCTCTGCGCCGCCTGGCGCATCTCTTCCTCTAACGCGGCGATGATCGTGGTAAGATCCTGCTCACCCAACTTGGCGGCTACTTCCGGCTCGATGGCGACCCGCGCCCGCTCCTGGGCCTCCTGCTTCGAGCGGATCGTCTCCCTGACCGCCTTCTCGATAGTGGATGGCTCGATACCGTGTTCCTCGTTGTAGGCGATCTGCTTCTCGCGTCGGCGGCTGGTCTCGTCGATCGCCTCCTGCATGGCGTCGGTGACTTGGTCGGCGTACATGATCACGCGCCCCTCGACGTTCCGCGCGGCCCGGCCAGTCGTCTGGATGAGTGATGTCGCCGACCTCAGGAAGCCCTCCCGATCGGCATCCAGGATTGCTACCAACGTGACCTCCGGAAGGTCCAGGCCCTCCCGCAGCAGGTTGATGCCGACCAGTACATCGTAGACGCCGAGCCGCAAGTCCCTCAGCAGCTCCGAACGGTCGAGCGTCTGGACCTCCGAGTGCAGGTAGTGAACGCGGATCCCCAACTCGGCCAGATACTCCGCCAGATCCTCGGCCATCCGTTTCGTTAGCGTCGTGACCAGCACACGCTGCTTCTTCTCCACGCGTGCTCTGATCTCCCCGACCAGGTCGTCGATCTGCTCCTCCGTCGGACGGACCTCGATCTCGGGATCGATCAGGCCCGTGGGCCGGATGATCTGCTCGACGACTTGCGAACTGTGCGCCAACTCGTAGGGGCCCGGCGTGGCAGAGGTGTAGATGACCTGGTTGATCCGCTGCTCCCACTCAGTGAACGAGAAGGGGCGATTGTCGAAGGCGGATGGAAGGCGGAAGCCATGGGTTACCAGGTTCCGCTTGCGCGACCGATCCCCCTCGACCATGGCCCTCAGCTGCGGAACCGTCTGGTGTGACTCATCGACGATCATCATGAAGTCATCGGGGAAGTAGTCGATGAGGGTATAGGGCGGCTCACCGGGCTCGCGGCCATCGAAGTGGCGGGAGTAGTTCTCGATGCCCTGGCAGTAGCCGATCTCCCGGATCATCTCAAGATCGTACTTCGTACGCTGCTCCAGGCGCTGCGCCTCCAGCAGCTTGCTCTCCCCGTGCAGGTAGGCCAACTGCTCCCCGAGCTCGGCTTCTATTGATTCGAGGGCCTGTTCCTGCCGGGCGCGCGAGGCGACGAAATGAGTGGCCGGGAAGACAACGGTCACCTGCTTCTGCTCCAGGATCTCGCCCGTCAGCCCGTCTACCACGGTGATCCGCTCGACCTCGTCGCCGAAGAGTTCGAGCCGAGTGATCATGTCCTCGTCTACCGGGTGAATCTCGATGACATCCCCGCGGACTCGGAACTGCCCACGCTCGAGGGCGATGTCGTTGCGACTGAACTGCATGCTGACGAGCTGCCGCAGAATGGCGTCGCGCTCGACGGTCTCGCCGACTCTCACCCGTAGCGTTACCTCCTCGTACTGATCTGGGGCGCCCAGGCCGTAGATGCAGGACACCGAGGCGACGACAACGGTGTCCCGCCGCTCCATGAGGGCTTGGGTGGCCGAGTGGCGCAGTCGGTCGATCTCGTCGTTGATCTGGGCATCCTTCTCTATGTACGTGTCGGTCTCCGGCAGGTACGCCTCCGGCTGGTAGTAGTCGTAGTAGCTCACGAAGTACTCAACGCGGTTATTCGGCAGGAACTCGCGGAACTCCGCACAGAGCTGAGCGGCGAGGGTCTTGTTATGAGCTATGACCAACGTGGGGCGCTGAACCGCGGCGATCAGGTGGGCGATGGTGAAGGTCTTGCCCGTGCCCGTGGCACCAAGCAGCGTCTGGTGTCTCATCTCCTCCTCGATGCCCCCGGCCAGCGCCCGGATGGCCGAGGGCTGATCGCCCTTGGGCGTGTAATCGGATATGACCTCGAAACTGCCCATGCTCTTGCCCCGCCAAACAGCGGTCGATCGCCGCGACTCCCGGGCCCGTCGCCAGCAGTCGTGGCGTGCTCCCGGAGGCCGCCAAACACAGGCTTCCCCGTCAAGCGTGGACTTCTGAGAGGTTTCCGGATCGTCTCGCAGCCATCAGAAGCCGGCTGTGCCGACCTGCAGAGAGACCCG
>CBFDAZ010000608.1:0-3880 GCA_965602825.1 uncultured bacterium | reverse complement strand
TGACGTACACGGTGCTGTCGATCCGCACGGGCATGGTGATGTGGATCAGGGATCAGCTCTACGGCGACATCATCGGCTGGGCCAAGGCGGCCCTCCCGCACGTCTATGACCCTCTGAACGAGGAGACACACCAGGACTTCATGCGCGTCTACGCCAGTTCCACGTGGAAGCACACCGAGGGCAACGAGGCGGGCGATGCGGGCCTGGCGCTGGCGGCCGAGGCCTTCCGCAAGAGCGGCGACATGACGCGCTGCAAGTTCGCCGAATGGCTCCTCGAAGACAGCATCACCCACATGATCGACCACATGCAGGCTGCCAGCGGCGCCGCCCGCACGACGACCAATGAGCTCTCCCGCGGGGGCTACGACGAAGGCTGGGCGGCCAATGGCTTCACCTACGACTCCAACCAGATCGGCGAGTGGATGCGCGCCATCACCTACGCGATCATCTACTACAGCCAAGTCCCCGAGAAGCGCGCCCGCGCCAGGGAGCTCAGCGCGGCCGTCCGCAAGGCGGGCGACTACCTGGTCGCTCATTCGCTCCGGGACTCAGACGGCATCCCCAACGTCCTCCGTCATGTGCGGCTGAATGAGAAGCCCGACGGTACGGTGGAGCAGGTTGTCTACCACCAGGAAGGCCGCCAGTGCGATGTGTACCTCGGACGCGCTCTGTCAGGGCTGTCGTACTACGCTTACGCCATGCAACTGCTGGGCGAGGAGGTCCCCGGCGAGTGGTGGCCGGTGCTCGACAGCACGGTCGAGTGGACGTTGTGGAAGATGAAGCCCAACGGCTGGTTCGACTGGCAGTGCGAGGACATCGTCGAGGGCGGCTGCCACACCTTCCTGGGCAACATCTACATCGGCGAGGGGCTCTTCGGCTGCTATCTGGCCGACAGGTTCGCGGGCCGCGAGGAGGCGGCTGAGAAGGCCGCCGAGGCCACCCACAAGGCGTACCGGTACGTCACTGACGATTGCTACATCAAAGGGCAGAAGTACGAGTACCCCCTCGAGTTCTGGGTCGGGCCCTACGTGTACTGGCTGTTCACCGAGTACCTCGACACCGTCGGACCCGACCCGGAGTTCGAGGACTGGCTGCGCGTGTTGGACGACAAGTGGCGCGTCGAGCGCGAATGGCGTGACTTCCTCGACCGCCCGTCCGACGGCTCGGGCTACGTCGGCCGAGCCGCGGCGAACGGTATGCTGAACGTGGCGCTCCTCGGCTATCTCGGCATCAAGCAGATGGAGGAGATCGGGAAGCCGCTGCACTGGGAGCTCGACAAGGGGTAGCTATCCATGAGACTCGTCATGGCGGCGTTGGTGGTGACGACCGGCGCATTTGTGGCGGCACCGGATGGTACCGACTCGAGGCTGCTCGTAAGGGCTACGTTTGATGCCGACGGCTACGTCACCGGACCGATCGCCGAGATCGACGCTCCCGCGGATCTGCAGCCACGGGGGCGTCACGGGACCGGTCTCGCTCTCCAGGAAGGGAAGAGGTTCACAATCCGCCTCAACCGCTCACTGCCGCACGAGAGTGGCACCATCGCTCTGTGGGTCCAGCCCAACTTCACGCCCTCTGACGAGCGCGACCAGGTCTTCTTCGTCATCCCGGCGCACGCCGGCGAGAGCCACGACAACTGGCAGATGCAGTGGCGGTCGGACGGCACGCTGTTCGCACGCGCCGGGAGGATGGGTGGCTCGGAGGTCCACCAGGCTGGCCTCCGCTTCGGCAGAGGCGAGTGGATGCACCTCGCCATGGCATGGGATGCGCGGAACCTGACGCTGTACGTCGATGGCAAGCGCGCCTCAGCAGACGTGACCGCCGACCTGTCCGCCGAGCCCGGTTCCGTTATCCACATTGGCTCCTGGGGCGACGGTAGTCGCCGGGCCGATGCCGTCATTGACGAGTTGTGCGTCTATGACGGCAAGCTCTCTGTCGGCGAGATCGCCGAGTTGGCCGGTGGCGCAACGGGCGCGGCCCTCGGCCCGTCCCCTCCGGGAAGCCGCCAGACCGCGCGCCCGGGCCCGCTGCCGCCGACCGATCCCGACGACCCCGAGGCGGTGACTCACCTTGACTTCGAGACATGGCCCGTTCGGGGAGGGCGCGTCGTGAAGCCGAGGCAGGGCCCTTCGTCCGTCAAGCAGGTGGACGGCAAGTTCGGCCAGGGAGTCGAGATAGCCGCGGGAGGCCTTGCCTTCAACCTCAGAGACCTCTTCCCCCGTGAGGCAGGCACGGTTGCCGTCTGGGTCCGTCCGAACTGGGACGGGGGCCACGATGACAGCCGAGTCTTCTTCCATCTGCCCAGCGATAGCCCGGACTCCACACACAACTACCACCTGCAGATGTGGGGCGGCAATCTCTCGGCGCGTGCCGGGAGCATGGGCAGCGACGACCGCCCGGGGGCGACCGGCAGCAGCGGCGTGGCACGGGACTGGAAGGCGGGGGAGTGGCATTTCCTTGCCATGGTCTGGGATGCTGACCACTTTGCGCTCTACGTGGACGGCGAGCGAGTCGTCCACCAGGCAGACGTATCGTACGAGAACGCGCCCCGCGAACGGCTGACCGTGGGCAGTTGGGCCGACGGCTCGCGGTCGGCCGATGCTACGCTCGATGAGTTCCGTCTCTACCCGCGCGCCCTGTCGCCCGATGAGATCCGCTCTCTGTCCGAGCGCAATGCCCGAGAATGAAGGGAGCATCGTCCGCGTGAGTGCATATGTGACGCTTGCCGTGTGCTGCGCTGTGGCCCTGTTGTTCTGCCGGATGCCCGGGGTCGCTCAGCCGCCGGCCGATCTCTTTGTCGCGCCTGACGGTGATGACAGCAACCCCGGCTCTGCCGGCCAGCCCCTTCGCACGATCGCTGCCGCGCGCGACCGTATCCGCCCGAGACTGGCCGAGATGGAGCGGGACCTCGTCGTGATGGTCCGCGCCGGCACCTATTACCTCGACCAGACCCTCTCGTTCCAGCCCGAGGATTCCGGACAGAACGACCATTCCGTCATCTACCGTGGCGATCCGGACGACATGCCTGTCCTTGTCGGTGGGAAGCGCATCGAGGGCTGGCAGAAGGCAGAAGGCTCAGTCTACTCCGTGAAGCTCCCGGCGGGCTGGACCTTCCAGCAGCTCTTCGCTGACGACGTGCGGATGACGAAGGCACGGCATCCCGACAACGGCTACGCCATCGTCGAAGCCGGTGACGACGAGGATCCACAGCGCGTCTTCGGCTACGCCGAAGGTGACATCCCCGAGTGGGACATGGGACGTGAGGCCCAGGTCTACATCTGGGCCTCATACGACTGGTTTGCCAGTATCGTCCCAGTCGGCGCCATCGACTACGCCCGCCGCGTCATCACTCTCGCCGAGCGGCCGCTCGGGCCCATCGTCAAGCGCCCTCACCGGCGTTACTACATCCAGGGAGTGAAGGCGGCTCTGGACAGCCCTGGGGAGTGGTTCCTGGACGAGGTCGAAGGCATGCTCTACTTCTGGCCGCCCCGAGAGCCGATTGAGGACCTCGAGATCGTTGCGCCAACGCTCGCTCGCGCGGTAGAGATGCGCGGCGAGTCGGTCGAGAAGCCCGTCCATCATGTCCGTCTGGAAGGCCTCAGGATCACGGTCTCCCGCTTCGGCCGCTACTTCTGCGAGACGAGCGGGGGGACGCACGGCAACACGCCCTGGAACGAGCCGGCCAACAAGGAGGGAATGGTCTACCTCGAGAGCGCCGATCGGTGCGCCGTGCGCTTCTGCGAACTGGCCAATGCCGGGTATAGCGCGGTCGCGCTGAACGAGCGCGCCCAGCACAACGAAATCTACGGCAACCTCATCCGCGACGCGGGCTTCCACGGGGTTCTGTTGGCCGGATTCCCGCCGCGCCTGGCTGTCGGCG
>CBFDAZ010000607.1:0-3884 GCA_965602825.1 uncultured bacterium | reverse complement strand
CGTCGTCAGATCGACGCCCCCGATCCAGCGGGACTCGTCCTTCTCGCGGCACTCCACTGAGAGCTGACTGGTGCGCTCGTCGCCTTTGGCCCAGAAGGTCAAGAGGGTGCGCTCCTCGCCGAAGGCCCCCTCGATGTCAGCATGAAAGCCATCCCAACTGTCGAGATCCGTGCTGACGTTCCAGCAGTCGGGTCCGTCGTCGGGACAGGACTCGATGCTCGCCTCCTTCTCGGGGAATCGGGCCGCGCGCCCCCAATCGCCCGCGCTGATGGACACGGGCACCGGCTCGACGTGGGCCAGCAGCGTCTCAGCGTACTTGTCGGGGCCGATCCAGCCCTGCTGCCCATGCACGAGTACCTGAGAGAAGGCGGGAGCGCCAACCGCGATCACCTTGCCGGAGCCGCGGAGAGCCCGCACGACCGCATTGCGGGCCTGCACGGGCAGACTGCGAGCATCGGCCAGGACGAGCAGATCGATCTCCTCGACAGGGATGCGCGAGGCCAGAAGCTCCTCCCACGCCACCGCCGTCGCCCCGAAGCCGGCCTCCTCGAAGGCCTCGACCCATGGCCCGGCGAACTCTCCCTCCTGGTCGGCAAGTACGGCTACCGAACCGGCTGAACCTCGGTTGATCGCCAGTCCCGGCGGGGCGGCCGGCAGCGAACCATCGACCACAAGCTCCTGGAAGGCCCCGCGCAGCCCGACGGCCATCATTCCCGGCCGGCCGCGCTTGACGGCCTCGCGCTGCTGAAGGCCATAGGATCGCTGCCAGAACTTGCCGGAGGCCGGGTCGGTGACCGTGCCCACGATCCTCTCGGGTGAGATCCGCAGCTCAAGCTCGTAGGGCTTGCCGTATCCCCAGCTCTTCAGATCGCCCGCTTCCTCCATCACGAGCTGCGTCCGGGACGTCCCGGCGCTGGTGTGTGCCTGGTGGACTCCATTCAGTCTCTCAACGACCTCCATGTACGTGGTGCCGCTCGGGTTCTGAACCAGGAGAAGCTGCCAGTGGTTGTCCGGGCCAAGGTACAGGACCACGCCGGCGAAGACGTACGTCCCCGCGACCGTGCGTTCCGAGAGCGTCAGCCGGCCTCGCACGGTCGCCTCGCCCAGGTCGGGGAGCGTGGCGGTCAGGTAGCTCTGTCCGTGGCGGGCGATGAACCGGGCCTGCCCCTCCGTCACGTTCCAGCAGCGGTCGCCCATGGTCTCGTATGCCTGGGGCGATGTGAAGTCGTCGCGCCACAACTCGTCGGTGATACCGGTGGAACAACAGACAACCGTCAGGCCGATCATAGCTCCGTAAGTGAGGCCTCGCATTGGCTCGTCTCCTGTGTCGCGCGCTATGCACTCGAGGGCTGCGCTGGGGTGGTGACTTGTCCGTGGAAGGGTGAAGCCCCTCTGTCGGCCCTGCAGCGCTAGCCTCCTCGGGTCCACAGAGGAACCCGATCCGGCAGAGACGAAGGGGGAGTAGGAACGACAGACCTTCGGCGCAGGTGACAGAGTGATGCGATTGCTGACCCGCCGCGAGATGCTCCGCACGAGCGGCATGGCCCTGGCGGCCGCAGGCCTGCCCGGGCGCACCGTGTCTCAACAAGGGGGAGATCAACCAGTGCCAGCCGAGCGCCCCAACGTCATCTTCATTCTGACCGACGACCAGGGACCGTGGGCCGCGGGTTGCTGTGGGAACGACGAGATTCGCACCCCGAACATCGATCGGTTGGCCGAAACGGGTACGCGCTTCAGCCGGTTCTTCGTGGCGACGCCCGTCTGCTCGCCGAGCCGGGCGACGTACCTGACCGGGCGGATCTCCTCGCAGCACGGAATCCACGAGTGGATCAACGCCGAGAATGTCGGCCCCAAGGCCAAGGCCCTGACGGCCGGCGAGGTCGGCTACACGGACGTCATGGCCGAGCATGGCTACACCTGCGGTCTCAGCGGCAAGTGGCACATGGGCGACAGCCAGCATCCCCAACACAGCTTCGACTTCTGGTTCGCCCACCAGTTCGGGGGTGGGCAGTACAACAACGCCCCGATGGTGCGCGACGGCAAGCTGGTCAACGAGCCGGGCTACGTCACCGATGTCATCACCGACGAGGCACTTGGTTACCTGGAGGCCCACCAGGATGAGCCGTTCTACCTGAGCGTGCATTACACCGCGCCCCATAGCCCGTGGACCGGCCATCCGCAAGACATCGTGGACTCCTACGATGACTGCCCCTTCGAGTCATGCCCGCAAGAGGAGCGCCACCCGTGGGCGATCAGCCTGACCGACAACTGCCTCGGCAATCGGGAGATGCTCAAGGGCTACTTCGCCGCCGTCACGGCGATGGACCTCAACGTGGGCCGGATCATCGACCGGGTCGAGGAGCTGGGTCTGCGGAACAACACGCTCATCATCTTCGTGAGCGACAACGGCTTTAGCTGCGGCCATCACGGCTTCTGGGGCAAGGGCAACGGCACGCATCCCCGCAACATGTACGAGAACTCCATTCTCGTTCCGTGTATCTTCAGCCACCCCGGCGCAATCCCGCAGGGCCGAGTCGACGATGCGATGGTGACCGCGTACGACTTCATGCCGACGCTGCTCGACTACCTCGACCTCCCGTTGCCCGAAGGCCGCAACCTGCCCGGCAGCAGCTTCCTGCCCGCCTTACGCGGTGAGGGGATCGAAGGGAACGAGTCAATTGTCGTCTACGATGAATACGGTCCCGTCCGGATGATCCGCACCCGCGAGTGGAAGTACGTGCACCGCTATCCCGACGGGCCGCATGACCTCTACGATCTCGTCAACGACCCGGACGAACGGGCGAACCTCGCCGAGGACGCCGCGCACGCAGCCCGCTGCCGCGAGCTGAAGGGCGAAATGGAGGAGTGGTTTGCGCGGTACGTGATCCCGGAGAAAGACGGGCTGAAGGAGACGTACTGAACGTGACGGCGTCGGGCCTGCCCCGACCTACGACAGCGAATGGCGAACAGCCGCAGGCTGGAAGCCTGCGCCACGCGGACCCTCGGGGCAGTACGGTGCGGCGCTACCGAAGCGCGGCCTGGAAACGCGCCAGTCTCTCCGGCATCGGGACGGTGGGTATCGAGACCGAGCAAGGCTCGCGCTCGACCCTGAGCTGCACGAAGACCGGGCCCGGAGCAGCGACTAGATCCGGCACAGCCTTCGACCACTCCTCGAGCTCGGAGAAGGCATGTGTGCGAGGCCATTGGGCGGCCCCCGCCATGCCCGCGAAGTCCACTTCCCCGGCCCCCGGGGTGGCCTGTCCCCCCGTGATCGCGTAGACCCCGTTGTCGAAGACAACCAGGGCCAGGTTGGCCGGCGCCTGCTCGCCGATGGTGACGAGGCAGCCGAGGTTCATCAGCATGCAGCCATCCCCGTTGAGGACGATTACCCGGAGGTCGGGGCGCGCCATCGCCACGCCGAGCCCAAGGGCCGGCGCGCCTCCCATAGTGCTGGGGAGGTAGAGCAGATCGCGGGGATGGTGGGACAGGTCGGGCCACAGCACGCCCGAGGTCATCGCTGCGACGACGACCTGGTCAGTGCGGTGGTCGACCAGTACCTTCAGGCAATCCTGCGTGCGCATGGGCATCACTCGGCCACCAGAATGGCGGCGGCTGATCCCTCTCGTTCGCTTCGCTGGTAGACCTCGACAATGAGCCGCGGATCGGTATCGGGCGCCAGGACCGAGTAATCCAGCTCCCAGGCCCGAAGGATCGGCTCGATGTGCCTGGCGGCGGAGTCCCGGCCATGCCCGGCCTCGAGCGCCAGGCGGCCGCGGTGGCCGATGATGATGAATAGCGGCAGGCCGAGGTCCTTCGCCACATTCCGGAAAGCATCCCCCGCCTCGAAGAAGCCGGTGCACTGGCACACGACAACCGGCCTCGCG
>CBFDAZ010000606.1:0-3885 GCA_965602825.1 uncultured bacterium | reverse complement strand
GCGCGACGATCACATGCCCCCCGGGGACGGGACCATCGACTGGGACGACGTGGCCGATGCGCTGAGCGAGGTCGGCTACGCGGGCTGCCTGATGCTGGAGTTGACCGACCAGCCCCCGGACGAGCGGCGGCGCCTCGGGATCAAGGAGGAGCTGGCCCGCGGAGCGCGAGCAGCCCAGAAGCTGGCGGCGAGGCTGCCGTGGCCGGTGTGACCAGTGCCAGTTGCTGGTGATTCCGAGCGACGGAGCTCGGGCTCCGTCGTCACAACCGCGTTCGCTCCTGGAGCGACTGGTAACGCAGGCGAGCCGCCGGCAGCCCCGGACTCGGCTATCGTTCGATCCTGACTTGTGCCAGAGCCCTCGCCTCGGCGCCATCCGCAGCCTTTGCGGTCAGCTGAACCAGGTACGTCCCATTCGGCACCGGCACGCCTGCATCGCTTTGCGCGTTCCACAGGAGCGTGTTCGTCCCTGCCTCATAGTCGCTCCCCGAACAGAGCGTCTTGACAGGCCGTCCGGCGATGTTGAGGACTCGGGCCGAGACGGCAGTGGCCGAGGAGAGGGTGAAAGTGATCTGGGCGCCACTTCCGGTTGGCACCGCGCAGACGCCTGCGAGTCCAGCAGGCGCTTCGCTGGACACTATCGGACCGGCGCGCCACTCTGTCGGCGCTCCTAGCGTGAGCCCGTCCCGGTTACGGGCACGGAAGCAGTGCTCATAGTGTCCTGGCAGCAGCCTCTTCGCTTTCCGATAGATCCGCCCATACACGTAGTCCCCCGCGCCTGGAGCCATGGCGAACTCGCCGAAGTGCCTGCCGTTGCGCCGCAAGTGGACGGTGACATAGGATGGCGCGTCGCCATCCGCGTCCTGGTAGCGCACCTTGAAGACGAAGCGCGTCTGCCTGGCCGTTCCCCAATCCGGGTCCACACCGTCCCATCCGTAGTCAGAAGTGCCCAGCCAGCTCAAGATAGGGACACCTGTCAGGGCGTTGACGGCAATGAAGACATCAGGACTGCCGTTCCGATCACCGGGCACGAGGTTGCGCGCGGCGGACCGGAAGGCCACGAGACGACCGTCCCGGCTGATGGCGGGGCTGCCAGACGCATGGTTCCCCTGGCTGGCGTTGGCGCCGAGGTCCACCCGGATCGTTCGAGCCGTCTGACGGTCATGCACGAAGATGTCCCACCAGCGGCTCGTGTCATCCGGAACCAAGTTGCCGGCCCCAGAAGCGAAGGCCACGAAGCGGCCATCGGCGCTGATGCACGGATCGCGCGAGTCTCCGTCGCCCTCGCCCCCCAGGCTGTCCACGCTGACGCGGGCGACCTGCTCCATTCCGCAGTCATAGACGAAGCAGTCCTCCTTCCCGTTGGTGTCTCCGGGCACGATGGTTCGGGCACGGGAGGAGAAGGCCACGAAGCCGCCGTGCGGCGTGATGGCGAGTCGCTCCCCGAAGTACCTGGCTGTCAAGAGCCAAGTTGTGTCCTTGGCCCAGCGGTCTCGGACGAACAGGCCTACCCAGGGGTGACGCGCGCTTGAACCGGCGCCGAAGGCCACGTAACGCCCGTCGCCGCTGATCGCGGGAGCCAAGGAGAACCAGATGTCATCGGGCGGGGTGCTTGGTGGGGTCACGCACCTCGTTCGGCTCTGCCGCCGGTCGCGGATGAAGGCATTAAGCGTGTCCTGGGTGTGGAACGGCACGAGGTTGTGCGCATAGGACTCGAATACTACCGAACGCCCGCCATCGCTGATCGACGCGCCGTGCGAGTAGCCGTCCGCCTGGTCTCCGGTACTCGACACGCTCTCCCTGGTTGTCTGGCCTGTCGAGCGGTCGTGGACGAAGATGTCCTCCGAATGATTGGTATCGCCGGCGACGAGGTTCGTGGCCCCCGAGTGAAAGACGACGAATCGCCCCTCGGCACTGATCGCCACGCTGCTTGTGTCGAAGTCCGCCTGATCCCCCGCGCTGGACACGCTCACGCGCGTTGTCTCCCCGGTGAGGCGGTCATGAACAAAGACGTCCTCCGCTATGTTCGTGTCGCCTGGTACCAGGTTTGTGGCGCGGGACAGGAACGCCACGAAGCGTCCGTCAGCACTCAGGGACGGCTCTCCAGAGCCTCTGTTCGCCTGCGCGCCCTCGCTCGATACACTCACCCTCTCGATCACCTGGCCCGCTGCCGACGCCCAAAACGTCACTCCTGCCAACAGGCACACAACCGGTCGCCCAACCGTCACAAGGGTACGCCGACCGTTCCACATACCGATCCCTCCTTCTGGTGGCGGTACGCTGCCTTGCCCGTTCCCTGCTCCGCAGATGCGCCGGCTTCACCCAGGCGCAACGCCCACGGAAGGCGGGCATCTGCGGCCCCGGGAGACAACCACCCGAGGCGGCGACGGCTCAGGCGTATCAAGGGTGTTTGCTGCGGGCTGCCGGTATGGTGGAGAAACGTGGGAGTGCAATGCGAGGCCTGCACGACACCCCCTCCGCCATCCGACCGCAAGCGGGTCTCCATCCATCCCCGTCGTCCCCCAGTGAGCCTCATAGTCTGGGACGGACAGGCCCGCCGACTTGTTCCGGGTCCGTGCGTGCTGTCTTCTTGTCGGTCGGTGTTGGTGCGTCGCGTTCGGCCCTCAGCCGGGACCTGGAAGGTCTCCCTGGGGGTCTGCTGATGCCAGGAACGCGCCCAGAAGAGCCACGCCGGAAGTCAGCAGCCTCACTCGGTCCAGAAGGCATACAGGCTTGCGTTGCGGAGGTGGAAACGGAGTTGGACGGGGCGGTCGGCAAGTGAGGCGAAGTCAGGCGCGCCGCGCCATTCGGCCGGCAGACGGACGGCATCTCCCGTGACCGGCACGCAGGCCTCGGCGGAGAACCCGGGGACGGGCGAGCCCTCCTCCGTCAGCACTTCCACCCGGGCCTCACCAGCGGGGGCGAACAGGTTGACGTACAGCGCCTTCCCGGCGAGATTCAGCGGTCGCGTGAGCAGCGTGCCACCCGCCTCGCCAGCGTCCAGCGAGACAAATCCGTCCCGTCGCAGCATCGCCACCCCAATGCCGTAATCATCGTCGGAGACCTTGTTGTGCGCGTGGGGGACGGGTTCTGCGGCGTAGTAGAACCAGATCTCCTCGTCGCGCATCTGGGGATACGCACAAGCCAGCACGAACCCGGCGTCGAAATGGTGCTTGGGCCCCACCGGGATGAAGATCGCCCGGTCGGCGACCCGGCGCCACGTCTTCAGGTCGCGGCTGACCGTCAGCTCGACGTTGCAGATGCCCCCCTGATTGCCCTGGGGCAGCGGACCCATCTGGTTGAAGACTGCGGGCATGCCGATCGTGAGGCCCTCGTAGTTGAAGATCGGCATGTTGTAGATGTCGGTGACGTACTTCTCGGGGTCATCATATAGCGAGACGATCCGGTCGGGATCGGCCTTGGCGGCCTCGATCCGCTGCCGCCCGATCTCCTGGTCCGGCTCGTCGGCGCCGAAGATGTAGACCGGCTCCGTCCAGTTGTCGAAGTCCCGGCTGGTCGCCAGCGCGACGGCCCGCCCGTACTGATTCCCGCACTTGACCGTGACCGCGAACTGCTCACGCATGTCGTCGTACATCAGGTGAAACTCGTCGCTCGAGCGGATCTTCACCTGCGGCCCCGACCAGTGGATGCCATCGGGGGAGGTGAAGGTGGCGCAGTGGTGGCTGTCGGGCGCCAGGACGAAGCCGACTGCCTTGTAGCGCCGATCCGGGTCGGGATCGCGGGGATCGTATAACACGTCAATCAGACCGTGCGCACAGACGAGGTTGTTCTCCAGAGAACCGTTCCAGCTCACCTCGCGAACGAAGGGCTTCTCCCAGTACAGCCCGTCGCGGGAGACGGCCAGCGCCGTGGGCAGCCACTCGAACT
>CBFDAZ010000605.1:0-3893 GCA_965602825.1 uncultured bacterium | reverse complement strand
GGAGGGGGGATGTGGTGGAACGCATAGGTGCTCACAACTGCGTCGAAGGACCCATCGCGGTACGGGACCTGAAGAAAGGGCTGATCCACCTGTCGGAAGTCGGCGCGGTGATCTCCCTCGACCTTCTCGCGCGCCTTCTGCAGCATGCGTGTCGATGGGTCCAGTCCGACGACGCTCGCTCCCCGGTCCAGGCAGCGGAGGGCCAGGTTGCCGGTGCCAGTGCCGATGTCGAGGATCCGCTGACCAGGACTGGCTCCCGCGCGTTGCGCGACAGCGTCCAGTACCTCAGCATAACGTGCGTAGAGTGCTGATGCAGCGGCGACCAGGCCGTCGTAGTCGTCGGCGGCCACCTCGAAATCCCACGTGGTGTACTGGTCGTCAGCGTCACCCATCGGGGAACCGGTCCCAGCCGGCCGAGTATGGCCTGGTGTCGGTACCATCAGGCAAGCGCACGCACATCCCTCGCCGTCGGCGGCCGGCCCGCCAGGCGGCATGTCGCATAAGCTCCGGCCGCGAGTGCCCGGGCGAAGGTGTCAACTGCGTGGCGGGAGAACGCGGCGACATTGGTTTGAGGAGACGGCGGCACTTCTCCTCCCAGCGGCCCGGTTGATGGGCACGGGGGGAGCGCCGGTCTGTTCCTGACGGTTCGTGGGTCACGGGGGACCGTTGCCGTGGCACTCGATCACGAAAGAAGGGGACTCCAGATGCTCCCGCCTCTGGCGCTGCTCAGCCTGGCCACACTGCCGGCCGCCCGCTCGGCGGACATGGTCTTCGAGAACGGGCACTTCCGCCGCGGCGACGGCAGCCTGTTCGTGCCTCTGGGAGGGTTCTATGGCAACCTGATGCCTCGGTTGGCGTCGGGCGTCCTGGAGGAGCTGGTGCCCTTCCAGAAGCTCGACGAGGACGGATGGCGGGAGTGGTTCGCGCTGCTCGAGGCCAACGGCTGCAACGCGCTGCGCGTGTTCTGTCGGCAGCATGACGAGCACAACGAATACCCGGTCGAGTGGACGCTGGACGCCGGGGGGCATGTGAACCCCGAGATCATGGCCACCTTCGAGCGGTACTTCGACATTGGGCAGGAATACGGCATCTCATTCCTGATGACCGTGCTCTCGGAACCGCGCGGCTCCGTCTACCGGCACTGGGCCCCGATCCTGCGCTCGCATCCGCACTACGCCCCGAACGGCTGGGAATGGAACTCGTTCGTGCCCGAAGGGCTCCACGGTCGGCGACTGCTGCAGACCCGCAATGAGTACTTCACCGATCCGGAAGCTGTTGCACTGCAGAAGCAGTACCTGGCCGAACTGATCCCCAGGCTGCGTGAGAACCCGGCGGTCTTCGCCGTGGAGCTGTATAACGAGATGGCCTGGTATGGCGAGTTCGGCTGGGAGGGTCAGGAGCTGGAGTTCGCCTGGTCGCGCGAGATGATCGACACCATCCGCGAGCACGCCCCGGAGCTGCCGATCTGCTTCAGCCTGGCGGGACACGGCGTGACGGGCATTGACCCGCTCACGTGGTGCGAGGAGCTACCCACGGACTTCTTCAGCTCCCACTACTACCCGGGCCTGAGTGGGGAAACGGCCGAACTCGACTATGGCGCGATGTCGGCTCTGATACACGACTACTGCGCGGCCCGCTCTGCGAACTGGCCAGGGGAGTCGGGGGTAATCGACGCAAACGTGCCCGACGAGTTGAGGCGGTTGGCTCTGCGAGACAGCATCTGGCTCACAGTCGCTAGCGGGGGCGCAGGCTACATGCAGTGGCCTATCCCGCGGCAGCCCATAGAGCACCTGGCGGAGTACCGCATGGCGGCGGAATTGCTCGCCGGCGAGGACTGGCTCGCGGGCGACCTCGCCCCGCCTCAAATCACGATCGACATCCGCGAGTTGGCCACGCTGTTCGGATCGCTGGAGGACCGGCAGGCCAAGCTGGCGAGTCCGCTCTTTGACGCACTCCGCCGTTACGAACGGCTGGCCCTGGACCGGGGCATCGCCGTCGCCCTTCGGCTCGGGCCGGCGGATGTCGATGGCGCGCGATTCGACGAGCATGCGCTGGACAGCCTCGAGCCGCGGCTGTCAGTGCCGGCTGGATACCAGATGCGCTGCCTGGCAACCCCGGGCCTTGAACGTGGAATCGCCTACTTCCGCAATCACGAACGTGCCTCGTACGGGCGGTATGAGCTGCGCCGAGGTGTCAGCCGCCGCTTCGATATCCGCGCGAACCTGCCCGCGGGCGAGTATCGGTTCACTGTGCTGGACCTGGGTCGGGGAGAGACGGAGGTCATCGACGCCGACAGTCCGGGGCCGGCCTTGCCTGCCCGCGAGACGACCTCTGACTTCGCCGTCAAGTTCGAGCGCACAACCTGAGCGCCGGGGAAGGACGAGCCGAGAGTAAGGCCGCCTGGACCACTCTCCCTTGTTACTCGCGGGAGAACTGGTCCCAGCCGGTGGAGTGTGGCTCGATCTGGGTACCATCGGGCAGACGCACGGAAACACCCTCGCCCTCGACCACTGTGCCGATCCGCGTGATCGGGAGGCCGAGATCGCTCTGCACGTGTGAGACGAGCGCCTCCAGCTGGCCGGGAGCTGCAGAGAAGAGCAACTCGAAGTCCTCGCCCCCGCCCATCGCCCACTCATACGGGTCACGCGAAAGCTGTCGGGCTATATCGCGACAGCCCGGGGAGACCGGGATGGCATCCCTCTCAATGACGACCGCCACGCCGCTCTGCTCCGCGAGGTGTCCGGCGTCTCGCAGGAGTCCGTCGCTGATGTCGATGGCTGCCCGCACGGCGCCCGATTCCGCGAGCACCAGCCCGAGCGCCACACGCGCTTGCGGCTTCTTGTAGCGCCCGATGACCTGTTCGACAGCCTGGCCTTCGGCCAACTCGGCCGTCAGGGCGGCCAGCCCGGCCGCTGAGTCGCCAAGGGTGCCGCTGACCACAAGAGCGTCGCCCGGTCGAGCGGCGCTGCGCCGAAGCTCGCGACCGGCGGAGACGAAGCCGGCGGCCATCACGTCGAGACTCAGGGGGCCATCGGTACTGACCGTCTCGCCACCCACCAGGAGGGCGCCAAGCTCCTCTGCCGCCTCGGCGGCTCCCTTGACGATTGCGCGCGCAAACTCCACGTCCTCGTCGGGCGCGATCAGGAGCGTCAGCAGGACGGCTGCCGGACGGGCGCCCATGGCAGCAATATCGCTGAGAGCCGCGCCAAGTGCTCGCCCGCCGATCTCACTCCCGGAGAGCCACCGCCGCTGGAAGTGGCGACCATCGACGGCCGCGTCACAGGTCAGGACGAGCGAGTCGGCGCCGGGGCCGGCGAGCACGGCCGCGTCATCACCGATTCCCACGAGCACCAAGCCCGGCTTGGCCTCGAGGTCGTCTCGAACGAGGCGCAGGAAGGCGAGCTCTCCCGCCTCAGAAAGGCGCATCGGGCAACCCCTTCGGCACCACAGGCCCGCGGAGACCGGCCCTGCGCGTTTTGCCACGGGAGTGGGTTGCTAATCCCTCGTTACCGACCGGACGACCAGGTGCACGGGGTAGTTCGAGGCCGACTCCGGGATCGCCTCGATGCGGATGTCGTGGCGTCCGCCCGGAGGCACCTCGCGTTTGACGAGCACATCCTGCTGGCTGCCGCGCAGCAAGTCGGTCTCGTGGAGTACCCCGTCAATCAGGAAGGTACCCTTCATGACCCCTGCGCTGGCCCGCACGGCGATCTCCGCTCGACCGTAGCTGCCAGTCGGGTTCGTGATGCTGATGTCGATCCGGTGCAGCACGCCGTAATCGCCTGCCAGGTGGGTGCCACCATGGTTGACTGAGCCGTCGCCACCGAGGTTGAAGAATGCCCACTTGCCGCCGATCTCGTGCTCGAGCTTCTCGCTCTTGGCGGCGGCGAAGA
>CBFDAZ010000604.1:0-3917 GCA_965602825.1 uncultured bacterium | reverse complement strand
GCGACCACCGTCTGCCCGGCCGTCCGCGCATACTCCTGGCAGACCCAGTAATGCGGGTTCGGCCATGTCTCCCCGCTGGTGCCCCAGTTCCCGCTCAGCACGCCCCCGAAGATCGGTGTGATCAGCGTCATCTTGTGGGCGTACTCGATCTTCGGCTCGGCGAGAAACAGGTTGTATAGCGTCGCCAGGTACACCGCCGACGCCAGCGTCCGGTTCGGCCTCACCTGCTCCAGCGCATCTTTGCCGGGCAACGGGTAGAACAGCCCCTCGTGCTCCGTCACTGCCAGCGATATGTCGTCTGCCCGATCCGGCACCAACTCCCGGATCAGCTCGATGATCGCCTCCGTCGTCTGCCGCACGAACACGCTCGCCCCCAGCAGTGACCGATACACCTTCTCCTCGGGCTGGAACTTCCCGTCCGGTCCGAGCATGACCACCGGCGCATACGCATGGTGAAGCGCCAGGCAGTCCATCCGCTGCGCGCAGCCCTCGATCACGACCCGGTTCCAATCCCGCTCTGAGATCCCATCCTTCAGGATCCCGATCGGCGGCATCTGCCCGATGGCACAGACCAGGTTGTCGGCGTTAACCGCTCGCAGCGCGTCGGCGAACTCACTGAACTTCGCGACATACTCGGCCGCCGTAAGCTGAACACCCTCCGGGAAGTCCGACTTCAGATAGACCTCGTTACCAACCTCCCAGTACGTAACCTCGTGCCCCCGGTCCCGGCACCACTCCGCCCACGCCGCCGCCTCCTGGGGCGTCCCCGTCCCGACGTTCGCCGTGATCCACGGCGTCGCCCCAAGCGCCTCGGCTGTCGCCAGGAACTCCTCAGGCCCGTACGCGGGGTAGACCAGCTTACTGGCCTCGCCGTCGTGCTTGTAGAAGGGGTTGAGCTGCTCCTCCCGCTCGCCGCCGACGGCGCCTTCCCAGTGGAAGTAGTCCGAGAGCGTCCCGCCGGGATACCGCAGGCTCCCGAAGCCAATCTCCCTCACCTTCGCCATCCGCTCCTCGAAATGCGCCTTCGCTTCCGCGTTCCACAGCCCGCTCCCATTGTGCGTCCACTCGAGGTTCACGCCGAAGATCTCCCGCGGAATCACTCGGACCGGCTGATCTACGTGCACCGCCACCAGAGCTTGCGGGAGCGCACGATCCTGCGCTCTCGCGCATCCCAGAGTGATGCACGCCACTGCCGCAGAGGTCACGCCGACAACGAGGGCGATCTTCATGGCAGGCTTCCTCTCCTGAGCCCAAGGTGCTGCCGCCAGACGTCGTAGGCAGGTCTCCGCGTGCGCTCGCCGCTGACCAGGCCGCAGTGCCTCCACGCCCTGAAGGACTCCGGCGACGTCTCGCGGATCCTCTCCCACAGTGCATCGTAGGCGCGCGCGGCAAACCAGATGACGAAGACGAAGTCCCGGCTGTGGGCGAAGGTCAGGATCTTCGCCAGGACGCAAGAGCAGCCGCTTGGGCTGCCGTAGCCGCCTACCACTCGACGACCGTTGGCGTCCCGCCTGGTGTGACTGTTGCCTGCCCATCTCGGATGGCCGCCCGGACGGGCCGTCCAAAGATGTCGTAGGCGCGGGCACTGTCCGGCACGCCAGGCAGGACCACCGGCTCCTCCTCTCCCGTAGCCCATGTCACCCAGGCGCCCGTGCCCTCACCTTCGAAGCGATAGGCGTGCGCATCACCCGAGCGCGCCTGCTCCGGCACTCCTCGCTTGCCGGCGAGTGCCGAGGCCAGGAGACGGTAGGCTATCGCCTCGGGCTTGAGCGTGAAGTCGTCCCTGACGAGGGAGAACGACCCGTAGCCGTGGAAGGCGAACCAAAGGCCCTTGTCGATGACCCGTGTGCCAAGGCCCTCGGCGTACATCCGGGCCAGGTAGACAGCGGCGGTCTGCTCCGTGACCGCCACGTTGGGGATCACGAAGTCCTCTTCGGTGGGCTGTCCCATCTCATCGAGCCAGATGCCGACCTGCCTCCCCTGCGCATACCGATCGACCAATGCCCGCAGCTCCTGCAGCTCCTCGAGCCAGGTGCGCTTCTCATTGAGGCCGATGAGCCAGTTGAGGCCCACACTGCGCTCGTCCGGGTCAACGCCCATGCGGTAGGGGTGACACCCCACAGCGTCGCAGTACTGTAGCGCGCCGAGCTCGAAGCACTCTTCGTAGTAGCGCAGATCGACCAGCGCCAGATTCATGCCGCAGATGCGAGCGTCGGGGTCCACCTCGCGGATGGTCTCCGTGCATGCCCGCAGTAGCTCAACGTACTTCCCCGGGTCGCGCTCCGGGCCGAGGTACTTGGTCAGGTTCGGCTCGTTCCACGGGATCCACCAACCAATCGAGTCGCGATAGCGCGTGACGACTTGGCGCACGTAGTCGCGCCAGTCCTCGAGATTCCTGGGCGGCAGATTGCGCTTGTTATCCAGGCCATCGCCTTCCTCGATCTGCGGGGTGCCGGCCCACGCCGGTATCGGGTCCTCCCACATGAACGTCGGCACCAGCTCGATGCCATACTCGCCTGCCAGCCGGACGATCTCGTCGTACTTCCCCCACTCGAACCGGCCGTTGGCGGCCTCGATCTCGTTCCACACGAACGACACGCGCGACCACTTGGCCCCCATCTGATGTTGCGCGGCGAACACGTCCTCGCCCAGATCACGCGCGAAACAGCTCGATTGGCCAAATGCCGAGGCGTAGTCCATCAGCGGCTCGGCCGGCGAGGCCCCGATCCACACGGTCGCAGCGCCGGAAGCGCCGGGCTCGTCCGCCGAGCTCGCGGAGATACTGAGGTTGAGGACGCCCGGCTCGATGCTGTCCAGCGGGAGATCGACGGTGACATCGGCGGCCAGCCCGGCCGCGCCCGCGGCATCTGCGGACACCTCGCCGGAGGCAACCGGCGCGCCCTCCAGGTCCGTCGCATCCCACGACAGCGCAAGAGGGCCTTCCGGGGCCGCCGGCACGACTATGTGCACCAGTGGTTTTGTGCCCTCGGGGATGATGTTCGCCGGGGAGTCGGAGGTGATGCGTATCGGTGGAGACGGCGTGCCGTCGAAGTGCTCCAGCAGCAATGTGGCCTGGTCCTCCTCCAGTGGCTGGCCTGCTCGGCCGCGAGCGACCGCAGCCGCCATCTCCGCCACGGAACGTCGTGTATCGGAGATGCG
Source organism: uncultured bacterium (assembly GCA_965602825.1). Taxonomy (GTDB): domain Bacteria; phylum Armatimonadota; class Zipacnadia; order Zipacnadales; family VGFC01; genus CBFDAZ01. The sequence continues at coordinate 758 of CBFDAZ010000604.1, read as the reverse complement.
CAGCTCGTCTATCAGGAACTCACAGGGCTGCGACCACGCCCCGGCGTTGGCGTGGCCGCCGATGCCGATCATGTTGCCTGGGTTCTGAGGGCCGGCGGGGTTCTCGTTGGCCATCTGCTGCTGTCCGTCCACATAGATGGCCATGCCCTGAGTCCCCCAACTGGCTGCGACGTGGTGCCAGGAGCCCACCTGCCAGTCCAGCGGCGGTGTTGCCACGAAGACGCCCGCGTCGCCGGCTGTCGGATTGATGCCGAAGGCGATCTGCCCATGGCTGTCGGTCCCGCTGTTCGCGAGCAACAGCAGCATTGACTTCTGCAGGTTCTGGAGGAACGGGTCGGCGACCATCGAGAAGATCGGGGAGAAGTCCGGCATCTCCTTCACGGGCATCTTGGGACTGAGCCACATTTCCAGCGTTCCTGCTTGGGGGTCGAGGTTGCCGGGCCGCTGACGGCGGAGGCAGGCCCCGATCCGTTCCAGCGACAGCGCCAAGCCGACCACGCCGCGCTCGTAGGTCACACCACGCGTTGCTCCGGGCTCGATGATCGGATAGACGGTTCTGACCGTATCATCCTCCTGGCCATGAGGTCGTGCCTGCGCTGAACAGCCACAGGTACAAGAGGCGAAGATCGCCATCCCGACCGAAACACTTCCTGCGTGCTTAACAGACATACAGCCATGCCTCCATCTTCGGGTTCCCTGCCCCAAGGGCTGTACATCGACGCGCAGAACGGAGTTTCGCTCGCTGCACCGGCGGCGCT
>CBFDAZ010000603.1:0-3949 GCA_965602825.1 uncultured bacterium | reverse complement strand
CGGGTCGCCGGTCAGTGTCTTGACGTCACAGGTCAGTGTGCCGGCGGCGACCTCCTCCCCATCCCCCGACGCGACCAGTTCCCGATCCCAGCCAACGCCCCAGGCAAGCCTTCTCGCTTGTACGGCGGCGTTCTCGAGCTTGCCGGGCACGATGGGGGTCTCGAAGTCCTCGACATGGGCTGCGAGCGGCCGGCGGCCCGGCTCCGCCACGACCTGCACGAGCGTGCCCTCGCCAGGGCCGAGATCAAGGGGCGCCGCGATTAGCCCGGAAGCCTCATCGACGCTGAGCGGAAGCTGCACGCCCTGGCGCAGATCCTGCGCCGACGAGGGTCCCGGCAGTAGGCGGAGCTTGCCTTGCACGGCCTCCTCCGTATTGTCGTTGACCACCGAGACGTACAGGTCCCCGCCTGCGTGTCGGAGGGTCCGGCAGGTGACGGGCGGATCGGTGAAGGCGGCGGGGTAAGGCGACCGGGAGAGGTCGAGGAGGATCGGCGCCAGGCGCTGGACCTCGGCGAAGGCCTCCCCCATCGCGACCATTTGCTCGGTCGCGCTGAAGTCCGGGTTGATCAGCGCGGCGGGCTGGCCGATCTCCAGGGCCTCCGTGAGCTGGGGGAACGGGTGCGTGGGCTCCGGGCCGGGCTCGGAGTTCACCGTTCGGTCATTCCCCGGCGGGAAGAGCACGAAGAAGATGACCCCCTTGCAGCCCGCGCTCGCCGCCTCCCAGACCTGCCAACGGGTCTCCCCGACCGTCGGCATCCGTGAGTGCAGGTAGGCGCGCGGCTGAGCGATCACGTTCCACCGATCATCGTAACACCAATCACCCCAGATCTCCTCGAACGCCCCGGGCATCATCCAGTACGTCTTCCCCGCCTGTTCAGCCTGGGACACGAAGGCGTCAGCGGCGTTGCGGTAGTAGGCTCGCGACGTGTGTGGCAGGTACGGCCCGTTCGGGTCGCCGTGGTGGTAGTAGGGGTAGATGTCGGAGGTGATGATCGGGAACTCCGTACCGTGAATGGCCGCCGGAGTATCGCCGCGCATGGTGACCGTGACCGTTGCGCGGGTGGGATCGAGGCGCGCAAGCTCGTGGCGGATGGCGTCGAGGTAGCTCAGCTCCCACGCGCGTGGCTCATCGATCAGGACGTAAGCGTCGAGGCCTGGCGCCTCGCCGAACGTCTCGACCGTGTGCTGAGCGCAGCGGACCGCGAACTCGGGCGTGCGGTGCTGCCGCCACCAGTAGACGGCCGGGACGCTCCCGGCAACATGGACCTCGTGCTTGGCTGCGAGCCCGCAGAGCTGCTTCAGTTCGTCGGGACCGATGTTGACGACCCAGACGAAGTTGCAGTGATGCTCGTCGTGCAGGCGGGCGAGGAGTTGCTCGGCGTACTCCCACTTGTCGAGCCCGGCCTTCTCCGCGAGCCACGGCAGACGCTCCTGGGGCCAGTAGACCCCCAGGGGGAACAACTCGTCCGCACGCGCCGAGCAACAGATGGCAGCCGACAGTCCCACCAGCACCGGTAGTTTCTGAGCGATCATGGGTGCGCCTCCCCGTACGCCAGGCCAGCGTACCTCGCAGTGGATTCGCGGGCTCTCGCAGAACAGCGCTTCGTCGGCACCCCCAGGCCGCCCTTCCGGCGGAGGCAGGGGTCTCGACACCGGTTGGGGAAGACTTGAGAAGCGGGCGTGTCCGCCCGTGGCCGTGCCAGGCAAAGCAGTAGCACTCTCAACGCGAACCAACCTTGCGGCAGTAAGCGACTCGCCATGACGGTTGGCAGCATCACACTCACAGCCTCCCAGACTCAGGCCGCTCTGTGGTTCTTCTCGCTGGTCGCCGCGGGGCTTCTGGGGTGGCTCATCGCGCTTTACTTCGCTTCGAGGGCCGTGCTGTCATGGGATTGCAGACAGATGGAGATCGGCTCACCCGCCAATGACGACAGGCTGCAGTTGGTTCATGACGGCCGACCCGTAGAGCGCGCCTGTGTGGCTGAGGTCAGGCTGGTCAACACCGGCAACCAGATGATCCGCGAGGAGCCGGACATCGGTTCGCCGTTGACCATCCACGTGCCACGCGGATGTCGGCTACTGCGGGCGAGACCGATCGAGCAGACCTGCGAGGGCGTCGGCGCGGAGTGCCGCCAGGTGAGCGACGGCGAGGCCGAGGTGCATTACCGAGCCCTGAAGCCCGGTGAGCAGGTGCTCATCGAGGTTGTGCACGACGGCCCAGCCGATGACGAGCCTACGGTCCGAGGCGAGCTCGCCGACGCCGCGCTGCGCCGCGCACGTCCTGTGGGGGATCGCCTGCTGATGGCCTTGGCAGCCGCCGCTATGATCCTGGCTGTCATCTACGGTGGGAAGGACCTGCTATTGTACTGGCAGTCCCCCGGCCCCGACAGGTGGCACCATCTGGGGTTCGGGCTGGCGATGCTGGCCGGGGCCGCGTTGGCGCTGGCAGGCCTGGTTCACCTGGCGCGGCGCGAGGCTTGAGGGCCCGGATGCCTCGCCTGGCCGAACCGTGCCGAGGGCGAGGCCGGCTCACGACGCAAGCCGCACGAGACACCGGGAAATGGAGCGTGATCGCAGATGAAAGTCGGATTCTGTGGTATGGGCATCATGGGCTCGCCGATGAGCCAGAACCTGGTGAAGGCCGGGCACGACGTGACCGTCTGGAACCGCACCGCCGAGAAGTGCGAGGCCGCCAGGGCTGCGGGGGCCAAGGTGGCGGATGGCTTGCCGGAGCTTGCGTCCGCGGGTGAGGTCATCTTCATCTGTGTCAGTGACACACCGGATGTGGAGGCGGTGCTCTTTGGTGATGGCGGGCTGAGCGGCGGCCTGCAGGAGGGGCAGATCGTGGTAGATATGAGCACGATCTCGCCCGAGGCGACGGAGCAGTTCGCCGCGCGGCTGGCCGAGATGGGTGTGGAGATGCTCGACGCGCCCGTGTCCGGAGGACAGAAGGGCGCGATCGAGGGGACGCTCGCCATCATGTGCGGGGGCAAAGAGGACGTCTTCGGGAGGGTCAAGCCGTTGTTTGACGCGATGGGCAAGAACATCGTCTACTGCGGGCCGACGGGTAACGGCCAACGGGTGAAGGCCGTCAACCAGGTGATCTGTGCCCTGAACATCCTTGCCGTCAGCGAGGGCATGCTGTTCGCCAAGCGGGCCGGACTGGACCTGAAGACGGTCCACAAGGTCGTGTCGAGCGGGGCGGCGGGGAGCTGGCTGCTGTCCAGCCTGGGGCCGGCGATGATTGAAGGCGACTGGGACCCGGGGTTCATGATACGGCTGCAGGCCAAGGACTTGCGCATCGCGTCCGGCGCAATGGACGCGGTCAACACCCCGAACCAGGGCACGCAACTGACGACGAAGCTCTTCACCGAGGCGGCGGAAGCCGGCTTCGCTGCTGACGGCACGCAGGCGCTGGCCAAACACCTCGGCTGGGAGGAATAGCGCCGCCCATGCTCCCCCTTGGAGGTGCAGTGTGAAAGCGCGTCTCGGCGTCCTGGCGGTCGTGGGCGTCGGCGTCGGCTGCCTCATAGGGTACCTGTTGACCCGAACGCCGCAGCGGCCACCGTTGCCCGAGCCAACGACAACGGCAAGCACCCCTGGTCCCAAGGGCCCTCTCCCCCTCATCCCGCAGGAGCCCATCGCATGCCGTATGCTGCCTGACAACTACCTGGTGGTCCTGTATCCCGCCCCGTCTGCCTCCGCATCACTGCTCACCCCGGCACCCAAGGATGTCGAGACAAATGCCATCGACGTCATACCACCCGAAGGGCTGGGCGAGCGGAAGGCGTGGGTCTATATCGTGATGTCCGAGGCCGAACCGGAGGTTACCGTTTCTATCCCGGAAGCCCCGACAGCCGACTCAGCGGCGGCACCGGCCGACAAGGAGATGGGACCGAGCAACTGAACTGAACCCGACGGCCTGCATCCGTGATCCCCGAGTCGGGCC
>CBFDAZ010000602.1:0-3960 GCA_965602825.1 uncultured bacterium | reverse complement strand
GCCAATGTTGGCCATCAAGAAGAGCGGCCTCTCCCCCGCCTCCTGCACGATCGCCTCGACGGCCTCCGCATAGCGGTCGGGCCGTCCGGGGCACGGCTTGCGGGAATCGAAGGCGAACTTCCACGGAGGCGTGACATGGAACTTCTGCGTGATCCCCGTGTGGTAACCCGCCTGCTGCAGCAGCTCAACGAGGGTGGGGATGTCCTCGTGAACGCCGACCCGATCGAACTTCGCGTTGCCACGAGCAAAGGCCTCAGGCGGATCGTTGAGCGTGGGGGCGCGGACATTGCGCCAGAGCCCGTTCGAATGCGGGTACATGCCGGTCAGGATCGAGGCGCGACTCGGGCTGCACGAGGCACAGGAGGCATAGGCGTAGGGGAACAGCAACCCGTCTTCCGCGAGGCCGTCGATATGCGGCGTGGCGAGGCCGTGCGTGCCCAGGCAGCCAAGGTGAGCACCGTGGTCGTCAGTCAGCAGAAGTACAATAGTCCTGGCATTGTTCTCTTGAGGCACAGCCCGTTGCACCTCCCCTGGGTCACGCTGTCGCTGTGGTTCCCCGCGTGCGCCGGCCAGTGCCAGAGAGCCGGCAGCGGCCGACGTGCGCAGGAAGCTACGGCGCGACAGTCTCGATCGCAAGTCCTTGCGAGTCATGAGGGCTTCTCCGTTTGAGCCGATGGGGCGAGTATCATGGCAGCAACCATCCATCCCACCGCCACGAACGGCTGGTCTTCGGGGTACACCCTCAACCTGTTCCGCGTGGCTGGCGAGTGCTCCTGGTCGGTGTCTACGCTATGCTCCGCTGGCTTCGGGTCCTGCACGCAGGTACGGAGGCAGCGGCGGGCAAGGAGGCGAAGAACGCCCGCAGCGAAGGGGAGGGTAGCGTATGGCACCACGCGGTCGCTTGGCGGGCGTATGCAGATTGGGTCTGCCCCTGATACTGCTGCTTGTTGGTGCAGCGATGCACGCGGGAGGAGATGATATGGACCTCGCAGCCGGCCTCATCGCTCACTGGAAGCTCGCGGAGGACTGCCGGGATAGCTCCGGACTGGGCCACCACGGGCAGGCCCATGGGATCGTGTTCGACACAGCCGGCCCGCAGGGACAGGGCGCGGCGACGTTCGATGGGCGGGACGATTCGGTCGAGGCGCCGCACAGTGACTCGCTCGCCCTCGGCACTGGCGAATTCTCCATCTCGGTGTGGCTGGAGACGGAAGACAAGCTGGACGACGTCATCGGTGACATCCTCAGCAAGTATGACCCGGCCACCCGGCGCGGCTTCAACCTCAATGTGAAGAGCCACGCCGGGATGACCTCCAGCCAGTCCAACTACCGCAACCTGCATTTTGGCATCGACAGCGGACGCCTCGACCCCGAGTGGACCGACTGCGGCCGGCCGGGCAACGCGGTGTTCATCATGGGAATGGCCGTGTTCGAGGGCGACCTGTACGTCGGCACCTTCGAAACCGAAGAGGGCGAGTCGGGGCATGTCTTCCGCTATGGCGGGGGGACACAGTGGGTTGATTGCGGGAGCCCCGACGGCAGCAATGCGGTCATGACCCTCGCCGTTCACGACGGGGCTCTCTACGCGGGAACCGGATGCTACCGGGCGCGGGGCTCGGCCTTGCCCGACTCGCCCAACACAACACCCGGCGGCCATGTCTACCGTCACGAGGGCGGGAACGAGTGGACCGACTGCGGCCGGCTAGCCGAGGCGAACGACGCCTTCGCCCTGACCGTGTACCGCGGCGACCTCTACGCGATGCCGATCTATCTGCCAGGGATCTTCCGCTACGACGGAGGGACGACCTGGACCTACTGCGGCACTCCGGGGGAGCAGCGGGCCATGTCCTTCGGCGTGTTCAACGGTTACCTCTACAGCGCGGGCAACGGCCAGGCAGGCGTCTGGCGCTACGAGGGCGGGGAGGAGTGGAGGGATTGCGGGAAGCAGGGGCAGGAGAACCAGACCTACTCGTTCGCGGTTCATGAGGGCGACCTGTACGCGGGAACGTGGCCGTCCGGGTCCGTCTGGCGGTATGACGGCGACCAGGGCTGGCAGAGCGTCGGGCGCCTCGGCGAGGAGAAGGAAGTCATGGCCCTGGCGGTCTACAACGGCAAGCTGTACGGGGGCACACTGCCGCTGGGGCAGGTCTACCGGTACGATGGCGACGATAACTGGACGTGCACGGGTCAGCTCGACACAACGCCGGATGTCCAATACCGGCGCGTGTGGACGATGGCCGTCTACCAGGGGAGGCTGTTCGCCGGCACGCTGCCCTCCGGCCGGGTCCTCAGCCTCGAGGCCGGGAAGAGCGTCACCTATGACCGCGAGCTGCCTCCTGGGTGGCGGCACATCGCAGCGGTGAAGGCAAGGGGCAGGCTGAGTCTGTACGTTGACGGGGAGCGTGTGGCGACCTCGTCCGTCCTCGATCCCGCCGACTACGACATCTCGAACCAGCAGCCGCTGAAGATCGGGTTCGGGGCTCACGACACCTTCCGGGGCCGGATGCGCGAGCTGCGGCTGTACGGCCGAGCCCTGAGCGAGGACGAGGTGCGGGCGCTGGGGCGGTAGGCGGAGGTGCGGCCCTGGCAGCACGGAAACAGGCTTGTCGTTGCGTCAATCCGGGAGGGGTGCACCCAGTATGGGAATCAAGGTCGGAATCTGTGGTGTCGGCGCGTTTGCGGATAGCTTCATCCCTCTGTTCAACGCCCACCCGCTGGTGGACGAGGTGACGTTGTGCGACCTGGATGCCGACAAGCTACGGGCGAAGTCCGAGCGCTTCGGCATCCCCCGGACATGTCCATCGCTCGACGAGTTGTGCGAGCAAGACGTCGATGCCGTTGCGATCATCACCCAACACTGGCTGCATGCCCCGCAAGCCGTCCAGGCGCTGAAGGCGGGCAAACACGTCTACTCGGCCGTCCCTGCCGCTCACAGCATGGCCGAGATCGGCGAACTGGTGGCGACCGTCGAGGAGACGGGCCTCCTCTACATGATCGGCGAGACCAGCTACTACTACCCGTGCACCCTCTACTGCCGCCAGCGACACCAGATAGGGGACTTTGGGCGGATCGTCTACGGGGAGGCGGAGTACTACCACGACTGGGACCACGGGCTGTACGATGTCGCCAAGTGGCGCGGCGGGGAGAAGTGGATGGAGCTGGCTGGAGGGCCGCCGATGTACTATCCCACCCACTCGACCAGCATGATTATCTCGGTGACCGAAGCTCACATGACACACGTGTCATGCCTGGGTTTTGTGGACGATCACGAGGACGGCATCTACCGTGCTGAGGCGAACATCTGGGGGAACGCCTTCAGCAACGAAGCGGCCCTGTTCCGCATGTCAGATGGCAGCATCTGCCGGATCAACGAGTTCCGGCGGATCGGGCACCCGGGGACGGTGCGCATGAGCCTGCACGGAACCCTCGGCAGCTACGAGGAGCAGGCGAACGCCAAGGTGTGGGTCACGAAGGATGCTGCCGAGATGCAGGACGTCACCCAGCTACTGGCCTGCACAGGTGTGCCGGCGAGTCAGGTCGAGGGCGAGATGGGCAAGGTGACCTCGGCAGACGGCACCCATAGCAGTGCCTCGGCCGTCCACGAGGTGTCGCGTCTCCCCAAGGAGTTCATCGGCCTGCCGAACGGGCACAATGGCTCCCACCAGTTCCTGGTGGATGACTTCGTGCGGGCGTGTGTTGAGGGCAATATGCCGCCGAACAACGTGTGGGACGCGGCCCGTTACATGGTGCCGGGCCTCATCGCGCACGAGTCGGCACAGCGCGCGGGCGAGCTGTTGGAGGTGCCGGACTTCGGCGATGGACCTCGGTGAGCGCACGCCGCCGCTGACGGCATGAACGTCGGCGGGGGGGGGGGGGTTCACCCGGGGGGGGCGGCGCGCCCCCCCCCCGGCGATCAACGGCCTGCTGCCGCCCCGCTCACAGCTTTACCACGCGCGGCTC
>CBFDAZ010000601.1:0-3960 GCA_965602825.1 uncultured bacterium | reverse complement strand
AAGGTCCACCATGCCATGATCCCGTCAGGCATGGACTCCTGCGGCCGCACAGCCCCGGTACGGGCGACGAGACAGCGCTCCTCGAGTTGGCTGAGCTCGTTCAGCTCCTCGGAGAGGTCGGGCGCGTCTGGGCTCCTCTGCAGGCGTGCCGCGAGCTGCCGGCCCCACTGAATCTCCTGCCGCGCGCGCCAGTAGGTCGGTTGGTTGTCGGCCTGGAATAGCCAGTCGCTGACGAGCAGCTCGTCGGCCTCAGCCTCGGTGAGAGTGCGGGTCTCGGGCTCTTGGACGTCAGCATACTGAGCCACCGGGTGGGGGATGGCTACCGTTGCCAGGTGGGCGATCTGGTGCTCCGAGAGGCCGTGGAACGGCTTCCATGCCGAGTGCGCCACGCCGGTTCCCGACTGAAGCTGATCTTGAGAGGGCCATGTCCCGACATGTCCGGCCGCCGGCGGCCGTAGCCCAGCCATGACCACGCAGGCTCTGGTCGGCGGATCGACGGTCAAGAGACCCGACGTCCGGGCGTCCAGCGCCGCGTAGTCGCCCTCGTGAGTGTGGGCGGCCTCGAGGTTCGCATACACCGACAGACGGACGTCGTCGATCGGCGCCTGACCCGTGTTGATCAGCGCGAACTCGACCGCCGCCTCCGCGGCCCTGCCCATGGCCGCCCGAATGCGGACGCGCAGCCTGCCATCGGTTGGCGCGACTACGCCGAGCATCTCTCTCGGACCGACAAGGCTCACGGGCTGGACGACGCGGAGGTTCTCCAGCTCGCCTCTGGTGACGATCGAGGTCCCGGCACGGCTGCGCGGGCCAGAACCGTAGTGGATGTAGTAGCCGAAGCGGCTGAGCTGCCCGCCAGCCTGACAGCGGAGTGATTGGCGCCCACCTTCCCAGAAGAACGACCCCGGCGCCTGGAGAGCGAAGTCAGTGCTCTCGTTCGTGAGCCAGACGGTCTCGTCGCGCTCAGCCGTCCCGGCCGGCGGCTCGGCCAGCTCGCCGAACTGCTGTCGTGCGCCGTCAAGCCTCCTCACGAGGTCATCGTAGGAGTTGCCGCACGCGAACAGCACAGTCTCACGGGCACTCTCTCCGGGCTTGATCGTGCCCAGCTCCCAGGTGAGCACGCCGTCGGTGTTACCCGTCGCCTCGCGGCCAGAGCTGAGCTGCCTGGGTGCAAGCAGAGATCCGCTCAGAAGCAGGAATCCGGCCGCGATGGCAGATGGCTTTCCCATGCCCGGCTACCTCGAAGATCCGGCGTGGCGCAGGCTTCCAGCCTGCGGCCGTTGCCGGGAGCGCGAACGCCTGCCGAAGACATCTCGCCTGGCGATAGCGAGGTCAGGGACGCGTGGGCGGCCCTGTGATCTTCATCGTCTGCGGCCGCCCCAACCCGACGTCGTCTGCGCCCTTCCCCTAGAACACCAGCGGATACCTCCCCCACTGCTCCGCCGCGCGCCAGAGGGCCTCGATGTTCTCGGATGGAAAGGGCATGCCCTGATCCGGGCCGATGATGTATCCGCCGCCCGGCCCCAGGATCGCCAGCACCCGCCTCACCTCGGCTTCCACCTCCTCCGGCGTGCCCAACATCAAAACGTGCTGTGTGTCGATGCCACCCATGAGCCCCAGCTTGCCGTACGCCTGCTCCTTGATCAGCGAGAGATCATTCGCTCTCGCTTGCACCGGGTTGAGGACATCCACTCCCACGTCAATGAGGTCGCTGACGATGTGCTGCACGCAACCACATGAATGGAAGTTGATGAGCTTCCCGGCCGCCTTAACCGGGGCGAAGATCCGTTCGTACTCCGGCTTGATGAACTCCCGGAACAGCTCTGGCGAGATCATCAGCGCCCGCTGCGTACCCAGGTCCTCAGAGAAGCTGACGCCATCGACGCCCAGGTCGATATACCGCTCGAACACAGCGATATTGTGGTCAGCGATGCGACGTAGCAGCTCCCTCAACTCGTCCGGGTGCTCGTGGAAGCCGGCCAAGAAGCTCTCCATGCCCGTGAGCGCCCAGGCCCGCTCAAAGACGAAGTAGGTCTGCTGGCCGAAGACAAGCCTCGCCTCGCGGTCGGGGATCTGTGCCATGCGCTCCGGCAGCGACGTGTCTGCGTCGAAGAGCGCGTGCGGGTCGGGGACCACGTACTCATCGATGCGGGGCAGCTCGGGGAGAGGGTTGCCCCTGGGGAAGGGGACCATGTCGTCGCGCGTCGTCTCCCACCGCGTGCCCCAGGCGTCCGTCCAGCAAGCGATCCTGAAGTTGCCCTCGTACGCGACGCCCGCCATGATTCCTTCATTGCCGCGGGGAACGTACTCGGGCTCGTTGTAGCGGATGGCGCGTAGAAGGTTGTCTCTGGGCTCCATCAGGGCCCATCGTTCGTCGCCAGACCTAACGATCCTGCTGGACTGTGAACTGGCTTTTTACATGCCAGTGATGCGGGATCCCGGGTCCCGGTCCGCGAGAATCGGTTGCGAGGCAGGTCTAATGGGGCCCTCAGGCGAATAACCGCCTCGACGCCTCGCCCGGTCCACGCGAAGGGACCCGTTCCGGTCGGCACCGGCCAGCGAGGCCCGAGGGCGCGCACTACTGATCATCTCGGTCGATGGCTCGGTAGTGCGATTGGGGCTGACGAAGCTGCTCCGCCCAGATTCTCCTGGGCACAAGGCACCAATTACAGGGGATAGGTGTTACGCTTTGTGGTAAGGATAGCACCAGCAGCGCAGCCGAAGTGGCATCCAGGCTGTGCTGGTAGGCCAACACACCCGTTCGTGCGCCACGTCGTGTCTTCGGTGGCGCGGGTCAGCGCGATAGAGAATGCAGTGGACTCATGCTTGACGCAAACACGGCTCCGATGCCGGAGACGCGACTCGGTCAGCACATAGTTAGTGTCGCCGAGGATACCAACAGCCAACTCGATCTTCTCGCCGACACCTTTGGGGCGGCACTGTGTCACGAGTGCCGCTGTCTGTTCATCGCCGATCACATGCCGTCGGCTGAGTTCGTCGATCACCTAGCCCGCAGAGGCTGCGACCTATCGGGAGCCCTGGAGACGGGTCAGTTTCAGAGGCTCACGTCCGATCAGACATATACTCAGGGGGGCCATTTCGACCCGGACCGGATGCTTGGGCTATGGTGCGACGCCATCGAGAGTGCCCGAGCCGACGGCTTCGCGGGTCTCTGCGCCTCCGGCGACATCTCCTGGCCTTGGCAGGGCGTTCCCGGCGTGGACCGATGGCTCGAGTACGAGCACTCCCTGAATCTCCTGGAAGATCGAGACCACGCGGCCATTATCTGCTTGTATGATGCTCGACGTGTGTCACCGGGCTTGGCGCACGAGTTGTTGAAGAGCCACCCGTTCATCCACCAGAACGGCGGGGTGGAGACCAGTCCGCAGTTCGTGTCGGATTGGGGCGGGTCCGCTGATGTGCCTCTCGTTGAGGAACTCGAGCCACCGGCAGACCAGCTCCCCTGCGAGATCCTGCGCGAGATCCTCTCCGCCTACACAGATCACGAACTGCTGAGTCGCCGATCCGCCGAACTGGAGCGGCACCTGGCCGTCTGCAAGCGGTGCGCGGCGATCGTCGAGGGTCATTCCCAACTGAAGCACGCGCTGGCCGCCGCGCGGCGTCCCGCGCAGGTGCCAGGCGGTTTCTGGGACCAGGTGAGCAACCGCCTGAAGTCCACCGACTCCGAGGCCGAGTAACCTCGCTTAAGGCAGTCTTGGGACCCCAATCGCCAGTCCCCAAGTCGTGCCCTCTCCGGCTGTGTCGGCCTCCGCCTAGCCTGGAACGACGTTGGTTAGCCTGTGCCCGCGACGTTCGGTTCAGCCGGTTGTGGGGACGACCTTACACGCGATGTCCTGGGTGAAACTCGGGACCCGAAGCTCCAGACCCCCGCCGGCGTGCGTGACCGGCTCGCCTCGCGTGACTTCGCCCGTGCGCGTGTCCCACCATTCAACCGCGTAA
>CBFDAZ010000600.1:0-3965 GCA_965602825.1 uncultured bacterium | reverse complement strand
TGCCGGTGGGCCTTTCTGCGCCGCTGCCGTTATCTGGCGGTGCTGAGGGGTAGGAGCGGTTTCAACCGCGACCGTCGTTTTGCCCGCGGGTTGAGCGACACTCGTCCGACGGCACGAGGGCAACGACAACACGGCAACGGCATCGCGGTTGAAACCGCTCCTACCCCCCGCTCGGCGCCTGTACGGTGATCGGTCGATGCTCATGCAGCGCATTGATCCTCAAGAACCGATCGAGAACCGCGGACTCCCATTCGGAGCTCTCCGCCGGAGAGGTGCGAGTTCCTCACTACTCGGAGCTGCACTCCCGGCACTGCAGGTCCTCCTGCGCGAGCGGCGCCCCGCAGCCCTTGCAGAAGTGCATCAGGATGACCCCGGGCTGCAGCGTCGTTGCTGTCCGGACCTCGACCCCGTCCGGCACGGCGAACTCCTGCGTGGGGATGGGGCACTCGTTGCACTGCCGCGGACCGACCTCCAGGGACTCCTCATGGCCGAGCCTGCAGTACCATGTTGGCACCACTCTCGATACTCCGGCGGGACTTGAGACACGCTTGGCCTTGTGCGTCCTGTGCTCACACTTGTGCTCGAACCGGCCCTCCACAGCCATGTGATCACCTCCCGCGGAAGTAGTGAGCCCTGCGCCGCCCGGCTCCGCGCCCAGGCGACCCGGGGCCTCGCGTTCATCCTGTAATGAGATAAACACCCGCGTACCGGGCGGCGTGCCTCTCCGGGGAGCATCGCATGCGGCTCGGCCAGCCCGTTCGCCGTTCGTGGGTCGGGTTTCCCAACCCGACGCCGTTTCCGTCAGTCGTGGTCGTCATTCCATCTTCTCTATTCCGCCGTTGTCGTTCTGTGGCGACGGAGCTCCAGCTCCGTCCCGGTCGCGCAGCGACCGTGCCGTCGCCTTGTCGTGGTAGGTCGAAGCTCCAGCTTCGACGCCATGTGCACCCTCATGGTCGGGGGAGGGGGCCGAGGATCACTCGCCAAACCCGAGCGCCCTGTCGTAGAACGCCACCTCGCGAACCTCCCCGCTGAACTCCAGGACCGGTGACCCGCCCCACGAGCCGCCGATGATGAGCGGGCCCTTGGCTGGCGTGTGGTAGGTGTTGTCCACGGTCATCGTGAGCTTGCCGTTCACATACAGCCTCTGCTCGGCGCCGGTGAAGACGCCCGCAATCGTAGACGCCTCGCCCATCGGAATCGGCTCCGGCGAGCGGGCCCAACTCACCAGCGCATGATAGCGCACCGCGAACTGCGGCCTGTCATCCTCGCTCAGGCCGAGGGCGAATCCGTGATACCCGCGTTCGGCCGCATTATCGAGGATGACCTGCTCGTGCCGGCCCTGGGTGCACGTTAGGCGGGCGATGATCGTGAACGCGCCCTCGCGCGAGAGCGGCTCAGGAGCCGGAACCACCAGCGGCAGCGCAGTCTCGCCTTCGGGCCGCCATGAGAAGGCGGCTCCCGGCAGGTCGGTCACGATCTCGTGATCCGGGCGCTCAGTCATCGCATCTGCCTCCGCTGCGGCAAGTTCGATCACCTGCAGTTCCCGGCTCGGCAGCGTCAATCTGACGCCCGAATGCCGCTTCAGACGAACGAGCCTCTCAAGCGCTGCGGCGTTCATCTCATCGTCGCCATCGGCATCCGGCCCGACGCGAAGCGAGTACGCGCCGGGCTCCAACTCATACACGCGCATTGTCACCTCTCGGGGCTCGGGGCCGGTGTTGCAGGCCAGCACCTTCAGGTGATCGGCGCCCTGGTCCAAGACCAGCGCGGCGAAGTCGGTCGTGGTCCGCTCCCAGCTCACGGCCATGTGCGGGTACCTCGCCTCGATCGGGCCGGGGCCGCCGGTATACATCAGCATCAGCATCGTCGCGGCTGTCTGGATGCTGTGGGCGAGGTGGTCGTTGCTGGTGACGCGTGTCTCGGACTTGTCGTAGAACCACGACGTAAGCGGCCCCCATTGATCGCTCAGGTCGCAGCTCAGGTTCCGGCAGCCGGCCGTCAGAAGGTCCTTGTCTCCCGACGCGAGCCAGCCGACGTAGAACTGCGGCCCAATCGCCAGGCGCGGCAACTGGAAAGCGCCGACGTCGATCGGCGCCCTGATCCAGATGTCGTCGGCTTCCCGGTCGAGGAAGTAGTAGCTCTCGTGCCGCTCTCCCATGCAGGCCGCCAGCCGTCGGCTCCAGCGCTCGAAGTGCGCATCAAACCGATCGTCGCCCGTCCGCATGCGCCACAGGGAGGCGATGATAGCGAGCTGAGACAGCGTCCCGGCATGCTCCTTGTCGCGCCATTTCCGTGTGAAGGGGATGTCCCGCACGCCGCGGCTGACCACGAACTCCTGCATGAGGGCTTCGATCGGCCGCAGATACCTCGGATCACCGCTCAGCTCGTAGCACCCGACCAGATGGTAGCAGAGCGCCCGCATGACCGGAATCCATTCGGACGTGCCGACCGGCTTCCCCGACGGGTACTCGATCTTCGTCGGCAGCAGACCCGCAACGCCGCCCTCGCGCGGCTGCCCGGCCGCCCCGACCCAGGTGTCAGCGTAGTCCAGCAGTATCTGCCTGATCTCGGGATCATCCCGGGACCATGCGACCGCCAGGCCGGGCTTTAGGGCCTTGGCGCATTCGGGTATGTCGAACGGGCGCTCCTCATCAATCGCTGGCTTACCATCGCGATAGCCGAAGAAGTCCGAGCGGAACTGGAGGTTCCCGGCCTCGTTGCGGCCCATGAACTCGCGCGCCACGGTGAGAGCCGTCTTCCGGCAGCGATCGACGTAGAGCGGATTGCCATAGTCCAGGACGACCATGCGCGGTTGGCTGTAGGAGGTGTTCTCGGCCGAGTGCTCGACATCGGTGTAGGTCGAGTACCCGTGCTCCTTGATCGGGCCCCAGTTCCACACGCCGTTCGCCAGCAGCGCCAGGGAGTGGAACGTCTTCTCATCGCCTGCCGCCAGACAGGCCAGCGGCCAGCCACAGACGAGCTCGACATCGTCCTCCCAGCCGCCGCCAAACTGCCCGTCCGGCTGCTGGTGATCGATCCACCAGTGGATCCAGAGCACATACTTCGCCAGGGCCTCCCGCTGCGCCGCCGCCCACTCGGGGACGCCCGCCGCCGTCAGCTCCTCGGTCCGCCGATCGATGGTCTCGAGCTGCCCACGATACTGCGCTTCCGCCTCGATCCGCGCGATCTTGCCCTCAACCAGCGCCAGCCTCGCCGTCGCAACTGAGTCCGACGCGCCTTCACGCAGGCGAGCCGCCTCCGCCCGGAGTTCGTCCAGGCCGTCAAGCTCCGCTACTTCCGGGGGCAGACCCGTAGGGGCCAGCTCCCGGGTCGGCTTTTGGTCAGAACCATATACCTCGATCTCTGCGATGTGGGGGAAGTCGTGGTTGGGCCGAGCATTGTCGAGGATGCGAATGCAGAGCTTGGCGGTTTGCACCGGGTCGAAACGGCACTCCGTGCGCACATCGTCCCTGTCGCGGACCTCGGCCAACGGCTGATCGCCATCCCAGTCCGTTCCGGCCCAGCCGTACAGGTCGAAGGCCGTCAG
Source organism: uncultured bacterium (assembly GCA_965602825.1). Taxonomy (GTDB): domain Bacteria; phylum Armatimonadota; class Zipacnadia; order Zipacnadales; family VGFC01; genus CBFDAZ01. The sequence continues at coordinate 418 of CBFDAZ010000600.1, read as the reverse complement.
CCGGAGCTGGTTCTTCATGCGGCACGTCGTCACCACGACACGCTCGATGACGACGGGCTCCCCGAAGTCCAGGACGAAGTCAATGGGGTCGGCGAGCAGATTGGTGCCCTCACCGGCCCAGCAGGTCTCCGGATCGCCATCAATCGCGTTTCTCGGGTCGGCGAACGGGGACTCGGCCCCAATCGTCCGGGTCGCCGAGACCTGCGCGCCGGCGGCCAGGTTCACTTGCGCATGGCTCATCGCTGACAGCAGCGCAATGGCCAGAAGGCCATGCATCACAGTTCATCTCCCTCGGCGATCCGCCGTTTCTGGCTGCCTCCGAAGACTTGCGTGGCGCAGGCTTCCAGCCTGCGGCCGTTCTCGGTGGCGACGGAGCTCCCGCTCCGTCCCGTACTTCCCCCCTCACTTCAGGCTCTCC
>CBFDAZ010000599.1:0-3966 GCA_965602825.1 uncultured bacterium | reverse complement strand
CTGTGCGATCCGGAACACCCCGCTCTGGCGGGGTTCCCGACCGACGCCTACACCGACTGGCAGTGGTACGACTTGCTCCAACGCTCGCGCACGATGGTGCTGGACGGTACGCCACCGAGCTTCCGGCCGATCGTCCAGGTTATCGACAACTTCACCCTGAACCAGAGACTCGGCAACCTGCTGGAGGCGAGGGTCGGTAGGGGGCGGCTCGTCGTGTCGTCAATCAACCTGACGGACGATCTCGACGCGCGCCCCGCGGCCCGGCAGTTGCTGCGGAGTCTTCTGGACTACATGGCCTCAGACGCCTTCCGGCCGGAGCAAGAGCTGAGCATTCCCGATCTGGGCACGTTCCTGCGCGAGGCCGAGCCAGGTGTCCTGGCGGGGCTGGGCGCAAGCGTCGCCATGGTTGACAGCGAGGACGCCGCCAACGGCAACGTCGCCGCCAACGCCATCGACGACGATCCCGACACCATGTGGCATACTCAATGGCAGGGCGGCGAGCCACCTTTCCCCCACGAGATCCGCATCGACATGAAGAGGAGCGTCGAACTCACCGGCTTCCGCTACCTCCCACGCCAGGACATGCAGAATGGGTGGTTCCAGGGCTACGAGCTCTACGTGAGTGAGGATGCGGATGAATGGGGCGAGCCGGCCGCTACCGGGTCCTTTGAGGCAGATGGCGAGGAGAAGGTCGTCCGGTTCGAGCAGGCGCATCGGGGCCGGTACCTCCGGCTGGTCGCGCTGAACGGCGTGGGTGGCAGGCCGTGGGCGGCGATCGCAGAGCTCGACGTGATCCCGGCCACGGCGTCGGACGAGCAGTGAGGCTGAGGCGATGGAGGGAGACCAGCCGATGAGACACCCGCACAAGTGGGAAGAGCTGCTGCCCGAGGAGTTCTTCGCCGAGATGGAGCGCGCCCCGATTGCCTACTGGTCTTGTGGCGCCATGGAGGAGCACGGGCTCCACATGGCGCTGGGCAACGACTGGGTCCAGATGTACGAGGTCTGTCTACGCGCAGCGGACCTGACCGGGGGACTCGTGTTCCCACCCGTGCCTCTGGCGCCGGCGGGCATTCCGGGCATGTCTCGCGAGGAGCTGCGCGCCAAGAGCCAGGAGCTCTACCCTCCCAGCTTGTGGGTCAGCCGCGAGTTGTGCGAACGGGTCTACACCGAGCTGATGGAATCGATGGCCGACATGGGCTTCAAGGTGTGCATCGCGCTCGGGGGGCACTACCCGGCCGACCTGCTGCTGCGGGAGATGGCTGAGCGGATGGGAGGCTGCATCCGGGGGATGCTGTTCCATGGAGGCGGAACGGTCGAGCTCCTGCGGGAGGAGATCGACGCGCTGGTGGCCGAGGATCCGGCGGTCAGCGGACATGGCGGGATGTGGGAGTCGGCTCTGGTGATGGCGGCCCGGCCCGACTGGGCGGAATTGTCGCGCGCCGAACGTGTCGTGGAGGCGCCGTTCGCCTCGCAGCTCAAGAAGATGAGCCCCGAGGCGCTCGCCCGCATCAAGGACGCCAACGTCGAGCTCGGCGAGCGACTTCTGGAATCGGCCGCTCAGAAGGCGGCGGCCCATGCCCGGGAGCTTCTGGGGAAAGCCACTGCCGAATCGTGAACGGGCCCGCGAGCTTTCGGGTCCCGTCGGTGGCTGCAGAGGGATCGCGTGACAGCGACGCACCGGTGAGAAGAGGCGCTGCGCCCCATGTGCGAATTCTCCCAAAAACAGCCTCGTGGCGCGCTCGCACGCGGAGAGCTGCCCTTCGGGGACAACCCGTTCGAGGAGCTGTCGCCGGCCGCCCTGGCGCGGGTATACGAATGGCCGGCGGAGGCGCTCCGGTTTGTGGCCGGGGAGGCGGACTGCCTGCACGTGGTCGGCGATTGTGGTATGGGGAAGACGGCGGTTCTTCGGCAGATCGAACACCGACTTGCGGCCGAAGGCGTCGCCGCGTCGTACGCCTGCGTACCTATACACGGCCGGTTTGACGTTGCTGAACTGGAAGGCGAAGCCGTCGTGCTCCTGGACGAGACGGACCGCCTGTCGAGACGCGACTTGGGCAGGGCCTTGACCACACTCCGGGACGCGGGCTGCAGGGCGGCGCTCGCCGGACACCGCTCGCAACTGCGGGAGATCCGACGAGCGGGGTTCGCGCCCGAATACCTGGAGCTTGGGCCTCTGGGATCAGCGGCAAAGGTCGCGGATGTGTTCGAGGCGCGGGTCGCCCTGGCGGCCAGCACTGGCGAGTGCCCGTGCAGGCTGACGCCGGAGGCGGCGGAGGCCCTGCGGCAACACAGTGGCGGCAACATCGAGCGCTGCCTGGAGATAGGCTATGAGGTCTTTGAGGACCTCGACCGGCTGCGGGCGATTGAGGTTGCCGACGTGGAGGCTGCGGCGGCTAGTCTGGCCCGGGCGCTTGGCGGCGCCGAGGGGTCACGATGAACGGCACCCACATGCGCTTGTCGAACCACAGCGGGATGTCGAGCCGGACGCGCGCCACCCACTCGAGCTTGACGTAACGCCCAACGAAGGTCATCGGACCCGAGGCCGGCACGCTCACCTGTATCGGGTAGCCGATGGGTTGTCCCGGCAGCAGCGGGCCTTCGTGGATCTGCTGCTCGGGCAGTAGCTCAATCTCCTCATCGGTGCCGCGCCCGTGGATTCGGCACCCGACCCAGCACCAGATGCCACGGCAGCCGACCTCCTCCTGTGTCTGCACCCACAGGTAGAACTGCCGATTCGCGCCAACGGTCATGACCGGTGTCTGGTCGATGGCGGCTCCGTCCTGGGCCTGAAGGGTGCCCCACGCGCGGCCCAACTGCGCCTCGCCTCCCTGGACAGGCGCCGCCTCAAGCCACGCGGCGGGGACGCCGGCATCATCGGGAAGGCCCGCGGTAGACTCCGAGCCGACGGACGGCTCGACCCAGAGGTCCATCTTGTCCCTGATGTCGGGGCAATACCCCGGCACAGCGGCCCGCACCTCAAGGGTCCACTCGACGAAGTTGTTCCGCGAGCGGTGGGAGGGGATGGCATCTGGCGGTACCGTTATCGCGGCTCGGAACGGCGCTTCCTCTCCCGGGTGCAGGGCTCTCCCCGGCACCTGGAGTGTCTCTTCGTGAAGCGTGTGCCGGTAGTGGGAGTCCGAGGTGCCGCCGCGAGCGATGGCGTGTTCCTGACACTTCAGAATGACCGTCACCGTCTCTACGGTCAGCGGGCGCCTGGCGCGCACCACGATCCCCCAGGTGAACGTGTCGCCGAGGCCGATCCCGGCGGGGGATGTGTCCATTTCGAGGTCGTAGAAGCTGGCGGCTACGTAGGCGCGACCGAGGAAATAGGCTATGACAGCCAGGGCTCCGAGTACCAGGAGCGCGACGACGATGACCGGGATCAGGGGCCCCGGCCCGAAGGATGGCGTTGCCAGGACTCCGATCAGGACCACCGCAAAGATGAGGACCGCTATCGCTACAGGCACCGCAATGCAGCAACCGCGTGACTGCCCTCCGCTCTGGACGCTGCGCTTGAGCTCCCGCATGACCGCATCACTCGTCGGGGCGGCAGGCGGCGGCTGGTAGACCGGTGGCTGAGCCTCGATGACGGGAGGCAGGGCGGGCTCGGCCGGCGGCGCCTCGGTGGGGGCCGGCGCTTGCGGTGGCTGGCGTGGTGGAAGCTCTACAGTGGGAGGAGGCGTCCAGGAGGGGGCCGGGGCCTCGGTCGGCGGGGGCGCGACGGGTTCCGGCTGACCCGCCTCCACGGTCGGCTCCGGTGGCGTTGGCGGGACTGCCTCCGGACCGTCGGGAGGGGCTTGCGCCCCCTCCAGAGACTGCAGGCATGTCTGGCACGTCGTCACGATCAGTGACTTGGGGTTCTCAGCCCCGCAATGGGGGCAGATGACCTTGGCCACCGGGCGCCTCCTGGTCCGGCCCATTCACGACGAACGTCGCGGGCAACCCGCTCTTTTGAAAAAGAGCCGG
>CBFDAZ010000598.1:0-3966 GCA_965602825.1 uncultured bacterium | reverse complement strand
CAGCGTACGCGGGTCTCCAGTGGCTGGTCACGAGAGAGGCGGACCCGGACCAGGCCTGCCGATCCGAGGACGTAATCGCCCGGCGGATCCAGATGCGTCGTCGCGGTCCCGCCGGGGTCCATCTCCAGCCTCTCCCAGGCCCCAGCCTGAACGTTCCACACTTCGGCAGAGAGGCCCGACTGGTCGCAACCGAGGACTACCGCCAGTCGGATGACCCGTCGATCCCCCGCTCTCTCGGGCACGAAGAAGGTAAGCTCGTGGCTGCCCGACTCAACGACCAGCTTGTTGTCCCAGTCCGTCCACATGCCCGAGCCCCTGACGCCGGCCGATGACTCCAAAGGCCCGAACGCCACATTGCCGGGGTCCAGGAGGGACGTCTCCACCGGAATCTCGACCAGAAGCAAAACCTCTGAAGCTCGCGCATCAGAGGGAGGTGATAACTCGGCGAGCGCGGAGGGCACTGTAACCCACGCACCGAACAACGGCCTAGATGGAAGCGGCAAGTCTGTCTGCGCCTCCTCCTCCTGTCCATACATCATCGGGCCGAAGGAGCCCATGCTCGGGGTGCCTTCGGGCTCGGTTCTCGCAAACACCTGCAGTACGCGCCGTCTGATCCGCGCCTCGGCCGATGCCCCAGGGCTATCGGTCGCATGGCAGTGGTTCACCAGAACATCGCTCAGCGCACTCACGGGGAGCGGCCGGGCATCGTCGAGGGCGCCCCGCGGTACCGAGCTGACCTGCTCCGTTTCCCCCGCGGGGACGTCGTTCACCGGGTACGCCGTCCCGGCCACGAGTACGAAGGGATACCTCAGATCGCAGGACGTACGATTCTCGACGATCAATGCCAGGTTCTGTTCGCCCTTTGCCGCGAACTGCGTGACGATCTGACCGTCCATCTGCAACGGTCCTGCCACCCGGAAGGCGGCCACCCCCCACAGGTCAATCGGCACCCCCCGAGCCGCAAAGCCGGGTTGCTGGTGGATCGGCCAGTTCGAGGTGCGTTGCCCCGCACACACGTACTCGAGGGTTCGCCCGATGCCCGAGGAGCGGAACGTTGTCTCGTGGCGGTTCGGCGACCTCATGCCGACGATGCCGTCGATCCAGGCCACGGAGGAGCCGGACCGCATGTGTGCCACCCCCGCCTCATGCTGTCGGCGGAAGGCCAGCTTCACGGACCGCCCCAGCAACAGCGCGCCGAGGCTGAAGGCCCCGACGACTAGCAGCATCACGTGGCCCGTCCACTCGCGTCGATCGGTCTTCTTAAGCAGCAACTGAGCCACGGCAAAGAGGACGACGATGTAAACCAGCAGGAACCCGCCGAACACCGCGAACGAGTCCCACTCGACGGTCGGCAAGCGAATGACCTCCGAGGGGAGGCCCTGTACGTCGGGAGACGATAGAGCGGCCACCGGCGCCCACAGATTCGCAAAGGGTCCGTCCGCCAGAATCTCACCCCACAGCTGAAGGAGCAACCGGTCCTCGCTCTCCAGCGGCGGGGCGCCGCAATCGACCGCACAGAAGTAGACAGTGCCGTTCTCGTGCGGCCGCCGCACCAGCAGGGGGACGCCATGCTGCTCGGCAATGGACTGGGCATCGACCTTCGGCTCGGTGTCAGCCACCAAGGCCCTCTGGAGCGAGACCACGGCCTGGAACCTCCTGGCCAGGGCCTCCAGGTGGGGAAGCGTTCTCTGGCCGCGGATCCGGACGGGCGCCAGTTCCTCAACAAAGGTGTCGCGAATCTCAGCCACGTTCGGGCCGGCGAGTATGACAAGCAGCCCTCCGCCCGCCACCCAGCCTTCCAGGGCCTCCTGCTCCTCAGGCTCAAAGGAAGATGGTGAGATGTCGCGCAGGACCACGGCGGAGACGCTGGAGTATCCGGCGACATGGTCGGGGAGGGCGAGGGCGCCGGTCTCGTTATCGGGGCTGGCATAGGTGACGACTGAATCCAGCTTGACAGTCGTGTCGCTGTCTGCCGGTGGAGTGACGGGCACCGCCCCAATGAAGCTCAGGCCGCCGGCCTTGCGGCTGACGACCAGGACCGTCCGCGACCCGTACTCGTGGGGGCTGCAGAGCGCACTGACCGTCACCCGTCGCCCGTCCGTCAGACGGAGCTGGACCTTGATGTCGAAGGGATTCCGGTACCGTACGTACAGGGCGAACGCACGGCGCGATGACTGCGGGACCTGGACCGCAAGCCGGTGCTCGTGGCCCTCCGTCGCGTCCTGGGGGGGGATGACCAGCTCGCCGGTAGCAGCGGGGCCGCGGTTGCGGACGACGACCCGTACCGGGGCCCAGGAACCGAGGGTCACATGGCCCTGGAAGCCTGCGGTGGCCTGCAGCTCGATGGGAGACTGGGCGCCGCCTGGACCGGGAAGGACAGAGAGGGCGATCAGGGCGAGCGAGCCACCCGCCAGCCGCCGACTGTGGGCGCCCGGGACCGGGAGGCGGCCGTCCAGCCGCTCGCGTGCAAGCACACCGCTCGCTCGGCCTTCCGGCGGAGGCAGCTCAGGAGCTGTCGGGCGACCCCTCTGAGAGAACATCGTAGTATCCCGCAATCCGGTGCCGCGGACGGTAGCCGTCTGGGAGGGGTCTCATCGAGATGGCATGCACCGGGCAGAGATCGACGCAAAGACCACACCCGCTGCACTCCTCCCCGATGATGGCAACCGGCCCCTCGCTCGCTTCCTTGGCGGCCCCGTGAGGGCACACACCCACGCATGTCCCGCAGGACGTGCACTTCTCAGGGTCGATGGCTGCGATGACGGCCTGGTATCGGCCCACCTCGTGCATGCTGAGCGTCTTGCGGCCCGCAAGGCCGCGGAACTCATCGAGCGAGTGATAGCCCTTCGCCGCCATCCACTCTTCGAGCCCCGACAGCATCGCCGAGGCCGCCTCGTACCCCTGGATGTAGAGGACCGTGCAGAGCTGCACGCTGTCCGCCCCGGCCAGGATGTGCTTGACGACGTCTTCGGCCAGCCAGACTCCGCCGCTGCTGCTGATCGGCACCTCCACCGCCGCGCGAATCTGCCACAGCCACCCCAGGACGTAGTGGAGCGACCACGGGCCGCCGTGCCCGGCCATGCCTCCGTGCATGATGGGGGCCTCGGCCTGGACATCGATGTCCAGACCCGGGAAGCGGCTGAAGGGCACGACCCCGCCCGATCCGGCCCGCACCATCAGACGCGCAATCTGCGGCGGCGAGCTCATCTGCGGGGTCAGCTTCGTCGCCAGGGGCAGCGAGGTCGCCTGCCGGGCGATGCGCGTGGAATTCTCGATGAACTCGGGCAGGGCGCTCAGGTTGTCGGTCAGGTGCGCGCTGTAAGGGCACGAGAGGTTCAGCTCCAGCGCGTCCGCGCCCGCTTGCTCTATCAGACGCGGATACTCCTCCCAGGCCTCGTCCGATACGCAGGCACAACTGCCGATCACGGCGATGTCAAGGCTCTCCTTGGCTCTCCGTATCTCCTCGCAGTACTGCTGGAGGTCGAGGTGAGCGGCCTGCTCGTAGGTGTAGAACGTCGTCGAGCGAGCCGGCCCAATCCGCCTCTGCAACAGCGTGAACATCGGCGCCGGGTCGCGCCGGGCGACCGGGTCCTCAAAGAGCGACTTCATCACCGCGCCGGACATGCCGGCATCTTCCACCCGCCGCATCTTGTCCAGGACCTCGGTCGTCCCGGCTGACGCGGCAATAAGCGGGTTCTTCAGCCCAAGTCCCCGCGCATAGGAGCAAGTCAGGTCCATGCCCAATCCCTTTCAGACGCCGACCGCCGACCATCGGGTCGGCGGCAGATGAAGCGTTTCGGTTTGGCCCGTCCCCGGATCGTTTCAGTTCCCCATCGACGCCATGACGTCGTCGGACACCTCGAAGTTGGAGTACACCTTCTGCACGTCGTCGTGCTCGTCGAGCGCCTCGAGGAGGTTCAGCAGCCTCGTCGCCTCGTCGTCCGGCACGGGCGTGCTACTGCTCGG
>CBFDAZ010000597.1:0-3975 GCA_965602825.1 uncultured bacterium | reverse complement strand
ACGGCTCAACTGAAGCTCAAGCGCTACAACACGGTGTACAAGACGCTCAGCATGGGGAAGCAGTCGGGCAACCCGCGCCATGGAGCGATCTACATGGCGAGCTGGACGATCAGGCGTACGGGTGTCTACTCGTATCGGTTCCGGTTTGCGGACGGCACCGGCCCGGCAACCGGCGCGCCGAGCCAATGGACGGCCGGGCCGACGCTTGAGGGGACGTCGGGTGCGGGCACGGTCACCTCGGTCAGCGCGCAGCCGACGAACGTCGGCGTTCAACTCACGTTCTCGCTGTCGCACGAGGCCGCCGTCACCGCAACGGTTGTGAACGTCGCCGGCCGACCCGTGCGTACCATTGTCGGGCACAAGCCCATGCCAGCCGGCCTGAGTACGCTCCTATGGGACCGACGCAGCCATTCGGGCCTGCCCGTTCCGGCGGGCCTCTACGTAGTTCGCGTTCAGGCCCGGCACGACGATGGGCAGAGCAGCGCCGCCATGGCGACCGTGTCGCTGAGGTAGCCGACGTAAGCAGATGCGGCCGAGTACCGCGGGCCGCTTTCCCTCGGGGGGGCCCGGTTTGTTCTCCCGGAGGCGGCCGCGCATCCCGCAGTCGCGCGACCCGGAGACAGTGAAGATATGGCCGCGTCGGGCCCGGAGACCCGACCCACCGACGGCTCGAACGGCGCGGGTCGGGAGACCCGCGGGCACGGACGAATCCCAAATCTTCGGAGCAGTCGTCCATGCCGCGTGGCGGCAGCCGGAAACGATGAAGATAGCCGTTGGGCCACCGTGGCGGAGCGGGAGCTCCGCCGTCACGGGGGAATCCCAAATCTTCGGAGCAGATGGCGGAAAATAGGACTGTCCTATTTTCTGCGTGGCCCACGGGGGCGGAGCGGAAGCCCCGCCGAGACCGGGGAACCTCACATCTTCGGAGCAGACCCGCCGGCACGGGGCAATCCCACATCTTCGAGGCAGCCGCGCATGGCGCCTGCGGCGGCACCCGGAAACGACGAAGACCTGACGGCGTCGGGTCGGGAGACCGGCGGGCACGGACGAATCCCGAATCTCTGGGAGCGGTGGTTGGATCAGAAGGAGAAGATCTGGTGGCCTCTCACGCCGCAGATCGCGTCGATGGCCACCCAGAGCCCCGCCGCAGAGAACTCGGCCAGTACCAGCCCCAGAAAGCCCGGTAGAAGCTTGCGGTAGAGCTTGGCCCCGCCGTAGCGCAGCAGCACCGACTTCAGCAACCAGCCCACGAAGATCGGGAACCAGAAGTTGATCATCGGCCAGGACGCGCCCATCAGGTACCCGATGGGGTGAAACGGCCACCACAAGAAGGTGCGGTGCATGTAGACAATGCCCCACATGCTGGCGGCGCCGATGCCCATGGTGATGAACTCGCGCGGGTTGGCCAGCTCGCCGCCGGCGATCAGGTGGGACGTCCACGTGCAGTAGAGGTTGTTCGTGTAATACGTCGTGAACCAGGGATGCAGCGCCGCCCCACCATGGCGGTACATCAGCCGCAGATAGGAGAAGTAGGAGGAGCCGACGGCCAGCACAACCGACAGGATCATGGCGCCCGTGAGGTGGCGACGGCTCAGGGGGGCGGAATCGGCCATGCGGTAGCTCTGCATGATCCCGGGCATGAGCGGGCTGCGGTTGTCGAGCATGAACAGGTGGTCGAACAGGGCCAGCGTCGCGATCGGCTGCGGCCCGAGTGCCCGGGTACCGCCGGCAGCCAGCATGATGTTCAGCGGCCGGTACGGGTGCTGCACGTAGAGCATCCCACCCTCGCAGACCAGTCGCACGGCCACGATGTGAACCAGGAAGTAGAGCCCGAAGATGATGAGTGTCAGCGGAAAGGACGCGCCCGCCGCGCTGCCCCACAGGCCGATGACGACCAGACCGACAACCACACCGATCAGGGCCGTGCGGTAGGGCATCGCCTCGCGCCGGTCATCCACCGCAGGATCGTTCTTGAGTGTCTTCCGCCAGACCTCGCGTAGGCGACCCTTCGCCGCCCACAGGTGGTATACGGCATAGACGATGATGCCGGCAATCATCTGGTGGGCGACGAACCGGCGGACGGGATAGGCCTGCACCGAGCCGGGCTGGTAGCCCAAGGCCGAAGCGACGACTTGCTGGACAATGAAGAAGAAGTAGAAGAACCAGAGGCTGAAGGACAGGTCCTGGGGCAGCAGGTACGCCAGCCCGATGATGCTGAACAGGAACCGCAGCCACAGCGGCGACAGGGCGTTCCAGGGGCGACTGGGCAGGTATGAATCGAGCGAGATCAGGTGGACGTTGATCGTGGGCAGGCTGGGGTAGTAGTAGTGCAGCCCGTTGATCGTGTGGATGGCGAAGGGCACCAGGAAGAAGCACCACATGATGGGATTGCGGAAGAACGGGTGCACGATCCGGGAGTCGCCCGGTTCGGCTCGGGACATCTCGACCGGCAGGTGCACGAGCGGGAAGACGAGCTTCTCGTCGTCCACCCACTGCCGGCGGAGGATCGCGCTGAGGCAGAAGAACACGGTGTAGACCGCGAACACGAGCACCGTCCACGCCGCAAGGGGCGTGACCCACTCGCCCCAGGGGATGCTCTGAGAGCCGCGGATGCCCTCGTACAGGGCTGTGATGGCCGCGTCGCTGCGCGGGTGGAACCAGTCCGGAATGTGAGGGTGGAGGACCTCTTCGTAGCGGTTCTCGGGCGTGGCGAAGTAGAAGGGGCCCGCCAGATAGGGGATCAGCAGCGCCGTCAGGCCAAACGAGGGAATGCCGGCCGCCACCAGCACCATGGCGTAGACGAACAGCAGCTCACCTGCGCCCAGCCCGTGGCGGAACTTGCGCAGGATCGTGTTCACCACCAGCACCAGCGCCAGGAGGACGAAGAAGCTGCTGATGGGGAAAGCGGTCAGCCCGATCCAGGTGCCCTGCATGACCAGGTCGCTGTAGGGGGTCCCGATGCCCAGCAGCAGGACAGCAGCGACACCTATGATCAGGGCTCTGGTGGTCATTGGTTGATCTGCGGGCCTGGAGTGCGCGGCTCGTCAGGCAGACGACACATGGCCGGAGTCGGGGTCCCGGGAGGCGGGAGAGACCCGACGGAACAGCGCCCACTCAGGCCGATCCGGCAGGGGTCAGTGCCTGGCGGAGCTGGGTGAGCATCACTTCGACGGTCAGCCTCAGGTTTGCGTTGCCCGAGAGGCTCTCCTTTGCCGATCGGATGGCCGCTTGCGCCCGGTGAGGGCCATCCGGCGCGAGAGCTCGGGCGGCGGCCCTGAGTTCATCGGCTCGATCCGCGTTGATCCAGAGCGTCTCCGGTGCTCCCTCCCTGGCCAGCGAGAGATCTCGGAACCACGTCAGCAGGATGTCGAGCAGCTCGCCGATCTTCGTCCGGAGAACGCGGTCGCGGTTCTTCTTCAGCAACTCCTCTGACAACCCACCCTCCGTGGTGGCGTGCCACCAGTCCTCGGCGGCGCTGGTGAGCGTCTCGGCGGCCTTGAGACAGCCGACCATCGGCTGTGATCGGAGCCCTGCCGCCAGGTCGAGGAGATTGGCGCGGATCGTGAGGGTGTCGGGGTGTGTCAGTAGACGCTCGGCCCATCCCGGGCGCCCGCCGGATAGCGCCGCCACCGAGTGCAGGAGGGCCGGGTCGGTTCCCGGGAAGCGGTCCGAGAGCATCGCCTCGATGTCACTCACGGGCACCGGCCCGAACCGTACGAGCTGACAGCGAGAGACGATGGTGGGCAACAGCGCGGAGGCGGCGGCCGAGGTCAGTATGATGGTCGTGTCGCCCGGGGGCTCCTCCAGGGTCTTGAGCAGGCGATTGGCCGCCGGATCGTTCATCGCCTCGGCGGAGGTCACGATGGCCACCTTCCGCCTGGCGGCCGCAGGCTTGAGGTTGGCGTGAGCGATGAGCCTGCTGACGGCCTCCACCGAGATCAGCGAGCCCTGGATCTCAACGGTCTCCTTGGGGCC
>CBFDAZ010000596.1:0-3983 GCA_965602825.1 uncultured bacterium | reverse complement strand
GGCGAGTCCCGTCGGCCCAGACAATCAGGCCGTGGAGTCCCTCGCTCTCCTTCAGTCGCTCCTTCAGCATCACATATCTCGGAACGCCGGACTCCCATCCGCGGATACCCTCCACGAACAGCACGCGGTCATCGGACCACTCCGCACCTATGAAGCCGTTCACGGGGTCGAGCGGGATGCTCTGGGAGGCATAGAGCCGATCACTGTGAGGGTGGGCGTACATGCGATGGTGCGGCTCGTCGGCAGAGCGTCGAGCCACCACATCGTCGTGCAGCAGGCCCTCGAGCGTGTTCGCCGTCCAGCGGCCGGCCTCGGGGAAGGGAAGCACCGTGGCCAGAGACCCAAGCACGTCGGTGATGTTGATGCGCGGGGTCAGGCGCAAGCTGACGCCGACAGAGGGAGAGGAATCGACGAGATGACGCGCCTCGTACTCCAGGGCCGGCTCCAGCTGACCGCCGATCAGCCGGGTCACCGTGCCCCGGCTGATGACCTCCACCTCGCCCTCGCGCTCAGCCACCTCGACCGACTGAAGTGCCTCGGGCCCGAGACTCACGTCGCCTCCGAGCCACAGGCGCCGATCCCGGCTGCCAAAGGCGGTCGGGCCCATGGCCACGCCCTGCCCCCCAATCACCAACTCCTCGATCAGCCCTCCGGCGTCCGGCCCGATCTGCAGCCGACAGATGCCGTTGCTCACGGTAACACGGTCCCCATCGCGCTCGACACCTGGCGCACGGCCCCTCAACGCAGGTTCTGCGACATCCGTCTTCGCGAGTGCTGGGAGTTCGGCCGGGGGACGGACGAGGATGACCGCCGACGAATAGGGATCAAGGGCCACCGGCACCGCCCGCATCTCGGAGGGCAGAAGGCCGCCCGCTTCCCCATCGATCCGCCGCTCCCTGAAGCAGTCCCAGAGGCCGTAACGGGTCTGGTCATCGAGCCCCGGACAGGCAGTCAGATCGAGCGTGCAGGCCGCTTCCCGGCCGCCGAAGTTGACGGCAGCGACCACGTTGCGCCCGTTGTGAGTGCGCAGGATCGTGAAGACGCGGGGGTCGTTGCTCCGAATGGCTGTGTACGAGGCCTCGCCGAGCGTGAGCTCCTCGTGGGCGGCGCGGATCGCATAGAGCCTCCGCAGGTACGGCCCGTAGCCGATCTCCTGGTCGTGGTACAGGAAGGGCGTCCAGTCACCAAAGGCACACAACGCCAGCAGGGCCTTCTGGGTGCCGACCCCGAACCTCAGGATCGCGCGGGGCAGGTCGTGGTTTTCCAGGAACATGAGCTGCCTGGCGCCCCGGGGGAATGTGTAGCGCTGGTGTTCCAGCCATTCCGACGCTCGCGGTACCCACGTCCCCGCTCCCTCGTCCGGCAGACGACTGAGAACGCCGAAGTAGAAGGTCCAGTTGTAGGCGTAGTTCCCGCTCTCGAAGAGCGCCGGGCCGCCTGCCTCCGGCAGCAGCAGTATCTCCGGCTTGACCTGCTCCATCTCGGCTCTTGCGGCCGCCAGGACGCCCAGTCCGCCGTACAGACCCGACATGCTCGGGCGGTTGTCTCCGTACGGGCGCCAGTTCGGGGGCCCTCCCATGGCGCAGTCCACCCGGTAGCCATCCACACCCACCTGCTTGACCCAGTAGGCCGCGTGATCCGCCATGTACTTCTGCCAACCCGGGTGAGCGTAGTCGCAGGACAGGCATCCCCACCAGTAGAGCAGGGAGCCGTCCTCCTTGCGTGAGATGAGCTCCGGGTGCTGCTCGTGGAAGCCCGTTCGGTCGAGCGGGCCATGGGGGATCAGATCGAGGAGCACGCGGATGCCCAAGTCGTGAGCTCGATCGACCAGAGCCTTCAGTTCCTCCTCGGTGCCCAGGCGAGGGTCGAGGGCGTAATAGTCGTCCGGAGCGTAGACGTTGCCATGCCACACCGGCAGAAGCCAGAGCACGTTGACGCCGAGCTCATTCATGTAGGGGAGCAGCTTCGCGAACTCCCGATAGCTGCCGACGTCCTGGAATCCCGAGTCGATCGTGCCGCCCGGGTGGGCGGAGTACATTACGGTCTTCGCTGCCAGTTCGTACGTTCGTTCCGGAGGACGAAGCCCGACGAACTCGTACAGGCTCTGTCCGGCGCGCAGCCCGTCGTGCCAGTCGCTTTCGGCCACACACAGGAGCTGGCTGCCGAAGTCGACCTCCTTGCCGGGTTGGACGTCACACAAGACCGCCTGGTGCCCGATGACGGAGATCGAGCTGTCGCCCTCGATGACGTGGGCAGAGCTGGACTCCTGCCGACTGAAGTACGTGACCGGCACAGAGATCCGCTCCCGGGAGTTGTGGAGCATCACGAAGTGGCCCGAGGTTCCCGAGTGATACTCCCCGACCGTGCGGCCAGGTGTCAGATCGGCGAGGGGCACTCTCTCCGGAGGGTAGTTGCTCAGGTGCGCGTAGACCGTCTCCTCTGAGTCCCCGGCGCGCAGTCCTCGGAGGGCCAGCCGGACGCCGGAGAGCCTGCCCTCTGTGCCTTCGTCGGGAATGAAGGCTGCGGAGCGCTCGACGACGGCCTTCCCGGGCCACAACCGGTACGTCGCCCTGAGCTTCCAGCCCGGAATGGCCGAGGTGATGTGAAGGGCGCCGCCCTCCTCCAGCTTCTCCGTCTGCATCGCCTCGAACCGCCACGGCGATTGCGCGGTCGGGTCCGCCACAGCGCTTAGCCAGTCGCCATCGACGTTGAGGTCGGCGCCGCTCTCGAGGCGGCTGTTGTCCAGGATGGCGAGGTTTTTCGGCCGGTAGGTGATGCCGCGCAGCTCCCCGGTCGCGCGGTCGAACCGCAATTCCAGAGCCGCGTTCCCGAAGCACAGGAATTCGTCCGCGTCGTCCACGTAGACGTCGCCTGCGACGGGGACGGGATCAGCCGGCGATCCGCTGCACTTGGCCAACGCGAGCAGTGGGACGGCAATCCCGGTGCGAAGGTATCGTTGCATCGACTCTCCCTGGGGCCGGTGCTGGTCCAGTCGCTATCCGAGCTCGGCAAGCACGGCCTTCATGAGGGCCAGGTCCGCTTTCGTCTGCGCTACGAGCTCATCCAGCGCCAGACCTCCGTACTCGCTGTGCATCGACACATAGCCATCGTAACCAACAGCCTGCAGGTACTTGAAGAACTCGCGCCAGTCGGTCATGCCCTCGTCGCACGGAACGACCTTCCGCTTCCACTCCACGCCGCCCGTCTCAGGGTCCTTCTCCTGGAACCAACCCAGGTTCTTGGCGGCGATCAGCCGGACCTTGTCCGACACCAGGTCGAGGCCTTGCTTCCAGACGCCATAACCGCCCTCCAGGACGATGTGCCCGGCATCCACGTAGATGCCGATGGCGTCCGGGTCCAGGCCCTCGGTCAGCATGTGGCAGATCGCGAGATCGGCGGTCATGAAGTTGCCGGAATGCGTGTGGATAGTGGCATTGACCCCGTGCTGCAGAGCCAGGGCCTCAAGGCCTTTCAGGTCTGCCCGGACCTCCTCGATCTGGCGGCGGATCGACCCGAAGCCATCGTACGTCCAGTAGCCCAGCTTCAGGAACTTCACGCCGCACTCGGCGGCCGTCCGGAACACCGCCTCCGCGTGTTCCTCCTGGGCACTGGTGATGCCGCTCGTCAGCATGCCAACCACCAGACCCCGGTCGCGGAACGCCTCGACGGCTCCTGGTAGCTCTTCGACCACGTTCTCGGGCCAGATGTGCCCTTTGTCCCTGACGGTCAAGTCCACGCCGTCGAATCCCAGTCCGGCCATCGCCTCGGCCGTCTGCTCGATCGACAGCTCCTGCAGCATCTTGGAGAACATCAGGAACTTCAACTCGCTCACTCCTTGCGGGACTCCAGCGATGGCGCTGATCGTTGAATGGCCTCAGTTCGCCGGACCCAGGACCGGGGCCTTCGACCGTAGGAAGAAGGGATGCTCACCGGTCCGAGTGAAACGCACTCCGCCGGCGAGGACTGGACCGGTTCACCCTTGA
>CBFDAZ010000595.1:0-4019 GCA_965602825.1 uncultured bacterium | reverse complement strand
AACTGCCTGGAGGACTGGGTGGCTCAGGACGGCGTCTTCTGCCTGAAGGTGAAACTGAGGGGCACCGACCTCGACTGGGACGTGGACCGAACGCTGGCCGTGCACCGCATCGGCCGGACGGAGCTGGGGCAGCTCGGAGAGGATCGGCTCCATCTCTCGGCAGACACGAACGAGCAGTGCGAGAGCCCGGATTACATCATCGAGTATCTGCACCGCATCAAGGAAGCCAATCCGCAGTGCTTCGAGGATATCCTCTATATCGAGCAGCCCACAGAGCGGGACCTGTCCGCCAGCCGGCACGACATGAGGCCGCTCGCGGAGATCAAGCCGGTGATCGTTGATGAAAGCCTGGTGGGTCTCGAGAGCTTCGATCTGGCCGTGGAGCTTGGGTGGTCGGGTATCGCCCTGAAGAGCTGCAAGGGCCAATCCATGAACCTGATTCTCGCCTCGAAAGCCAAGGAGATGGGGATCGCTTACACCGTCCAAGATCTGACGAACCCGTCGCTATCCCTCATCCACTCCGTCGGTCTGGGGGCGCGCCTGTACACAATGATGGGCGTCGAGGCCAACAGCCGCCAGTTCTTCCCCGGCAGCACCCGTCCCGGGGAGAAGCGCGTGCACGACGGCATCTTCACCGTCCGCAACGGCGTGGCAAGCACGGCGAGCCTGCAGGGGACGGGCCTCGGCTACCAGATGGAGAAGATCGGGGCCAGCGGGGGATAGGCGCCGCGTTCTGTCAGCTTGCCATCCGGAGAACGAAGTGATCGGTCGTCGCCAAACAGAGCGCTGGCAGCGCGCACAAGAGCACGAGCGCACATTCTGGGAAGAGCGCGGCGACGTGGCCGAGGTTCTGGCCAGGCGGCGGCCGCTCTACGCTGAGGCCATCGCGCGGATCAGCGAAGGGCTGCCCGAGAATGCCGTTGTGGTGGATGTTGGCTCCGGCCCGACTTGCTGGGGGCGCTTCTTCCCGGGGACGAAGGTCTTCATCGATCCCCTGATGTCAGGCTATGCGAAGCACTGGGAGGATGAGCCGCCCGTAGGCTTCCCCGTGGCTGCCGCCGGCGAGGCGCTGCCGCTGAGGGATGACTGCTGCGATCTGGTCGTGTCATTCAACGCGCTCGATCACTTCGCCGATCCCAAGGCTGTGGTCCGCGAGTGCATGCGCATCACGAAGCCCGGCGGCCTGCTCGCGGTCAGCGTCTATGTCCACCCACCTCTTCGCGCTGTGCTTCGCGGACTACGCGAAGCCCTTGGGCTTGCCAGCGCCCCGCATCCCTTCTCGTTCACGCACCGGTCAGCCCTGGATCTGCTCACGCGCTGTGGGCTCCAGATGCTCGAGGCCACGACGCTGGGTGCCGTGAGCTTCCGCACGCGCCCCCGCTTCTTTCAGCGCACGGAGTCGCTGTTCGTGGCTCGGGTGCCTGCTTGAGGCCGCCAAGGTGGGGGGAATGACGCAGCGCGCCACTCGTGCTCTTGCGGCCCCAGGGCGAGCTCCGTTCGATCTGTCGCTCAGTGAGGAGGAATCAGCGACCATTCTGCGAGAGAGACGACGGCGATGAGGGCTGCGGCTATCACGCCGGCGACCCCCAAGGCGTGTCGGCCGGCACTGTGCCTGGCCACGTGAGCGCCCAGTCCCATCGAGGCCAGGAAGAGAAGCGCGTGCACCCCGCCGGTCAGGCAGATCGTCGTCATTTCTGCCCAGACGCGGCTGCCCGTCAGGGCACTGGGATCCTGCAGACCCTCCGGGAACCGCAGAAGCCCATCCAGCAGTCCCGCCAGGAGGGCGAGAGGGGTGGTTCTCACAATCACACGCCGCAGCCGACGACGAGGCCGGCCCAGGAGCAGCCCAAACAGGACGCCGAACAGCACCAGGTAACTCAGACCGACGGGAGCGAATACGAGCAGACCTAGGTGAGCGTACTCAGGGCGTGAGGCAAGGAGGCGGCAGTGAATCGGGAACGGCCCGACCTTCCACAACACGACCCAAAGCAGGATAGCCGGCCACACAAACCATCTGCTGTACGCCCGCCAACCCATCGCACAGCCCCGTTCCCCTGTCTAGTCGACCGCGGCCTCGACAACGGCGTCGGGTTGGGAAACCCGACCCACGGGACGGCGCACCCTCGGTCGCCTAGTCCTCCTCCAGCGCCGCCTTGATCTCGCGGAGCATGTCCGGTGTGCCTGGGTCGGAGAAGATCCCGTACATATCCTGCCAGGTGTAGGGGCGCTCTTCGACGACCTCCTCGGGGGCCTCGTAGAGGTTCAGTTCCTCGACCAGGGTCGCGGCGTATCGCCGGCGTTCCATCTGCCATTGTGGCTCATCGAGCAGGCGGATCTGTTCCACCAACCTGAACATGAACTGCCGGGCCTGCGGGTAGGCGGGCGAGGCGAGGGGAATGAGCGGCCGCAGGAAGTCGTCTATGACCTTCTGGGCCTGGAGGATGTACTGCTCCAGGGGGTAGTAGCGCACGCGTGTCAGGAACTGCTCGGCGAACAGGATCATCGCCCTGTACTCGCGCTCGCGTTCCGCCTCTTGCACGAACGTTTCACGAGACGTCTTCGCGGTCGCCCTGGGTGGAGTCCAATCGATGTAGGCATTCTGGCGCGGGAAAAGCTCCTGCCGCACCTTGTCCAGCACCTCGACGGCGGCCTCGTACCGCTCGTCGTCGTTCTCCTCGAGTGCTTCCTCCAGCTCGCCCAAGGCCTTCTGGGTCTCCTCTGGGACGGCCCGCCCGTCGATCATGTCCTGCCGGGCGCGGGACAGCGGGCCTTGATGCTCCGCCAGCAAGCTCTGTCGATTGGATTGCCATGTCTTGGTCGCAGCGGTCAGTTGCTCGGTCAGAGGAAGGAGTTCGTCAACCTGCTCGAGTGTGATGCCCAGGCGGTTCAGAGCAATCAGATGGTTGCCCTTTGAGATGATCTGGCTTAGCTGGCTGGCTCGAGCACGTGGAGGCGCCAGCCCCAACAGGAGGACAGCAGCAGCGACGACTACGTGGGCCGTTCTCATGGTGTCACCCCTTCCTCTTCAGGCTGGCGTACGAGTAGTAACTCCTGCAGCACGGGCGGCGTCCGATCCGATGTGATCCAGGCAATGAAGTCCTCGTACAGGATCTCCCGAGGCTCCTCCTCCGGCAGCCCCAGGCGCTTGGCTATATCACCCGGGAGCGTCGCGCGTGCCTCTTCATACTTCTCAGTGGTCCAGGAGGCCACTTCGTCCATGATGGCGAGAAGCTCTCTGGCAAGCACTCCCACGCGCGGTGATCCCTCGCCCAATATCGCCACAGCCATGTCCAGGGCTCGCTTCTCACGAGTGCGCAGGTACTCGTCCGGCATGAGCTCCATCTGCTCGTTGAGCTTCTCGACGATGTAGTCCAGCGGGGAGGAAGCGCCCTCGAGTCGGGCCTCCACGGCTTTGCGTTCGGCCTGTTCGGCAGCCGTCTCAATCCGGGACGCCTGCTCGCGGGTGAGCATGCGCTGGATCTGCGACGCCGCATTGGCCGCCAGACCCGCTCGGAAGTCCTCTCGCTCGGTCCGCTCTCTGGCCGCTCTGTCGAGAAAGGACATCTGCCGAGGCGGCGGCTCCTGCCCCTTGGTGAGCGCGGCAATCACGGCGTCGGCTGCCTCAGAGACCAGTTCGTAGGCGTGGTCATCTGCCTGCCGATCGGCCACCAGTTGGTCGGCGGCGGTCTGCACAACGGGCAGGATCTTCTCGATCTGCGACCGGCTGAGCTCCAGCTTGGCCACGACAAGCAGCGCCTTCGTGTCACGGTAGAGCTCACTGGGGGTCAGTTCGGCTGGAGCGTCGGCGCCGACTGGCGTCTGGGCCTCCACCGATGGGACGCTGGCGGCCAGGCCCATCGAGCACATCAACACAAAAAGAGACGCAAGCCTCGGGCCGTTCATGCGCATCCTCCACCTCGCAGGCGGGGAAGGCCTGCGGATTGGCAGCCGATACAGCGATGGTAGCATACGGGGTCCGGTACGGTCAATCGGCAGTTTGGGTGACTTCGGCCTAGGCC
>CBFDAZ010000594.1:0-4020 GCA_965602825.1 uncultured bacterium | reverse complement strand
TGGAACGTGTAGGGGGCGGTGCAGCCACAGTGACTCGTCGGCCGGAAGCAGAAGCTCAGTCCAAGCGTGGCCGTTCCCGTGGTCGCCTCCCCGAGCAGCATGTGGCCCGAGAAGGCGAGCTTGCCGCCGACGGGAATCTGCTTCTCCATGGGTATGTGCCAGAGGAAGCGCGACGCTTCGTCGAAGGTGACGTCGAGCTTGAATGACTGTCTCCCCGAACGGACCCTCTCAGCGGTGGCCCCCTTGGAGTTGACGGTATACTCCTTCTCATAGCTCGTCCAGAACCGGACCGGGTCCACCGCGCTCTCGAAGCCTTCGGTGTACTGGAAGGGCCGCGTCTGCGCCTCCTCAGCATCCTGCGCCGAGGCGCGCGGCAGGCAACATGCGATAGCCACGGCATTGATCACAGCGGGAAGCAGACTCCTTGCCATGGTAACCATCCTGTCCCCGAAGAGCTGTCGTCCACAGCTTGAGGCTCCATTCTAACATGCATGGCGCCCCCTGTCTCCTCACGCACGGTCCGAGGCTGGGCCGACAGCCCTCTCGCCCAAACAGCGGCCGAAAGGGAACTCGGGACGCTCCAGCGAACGCATGAGCTCGCGCTGCCGGAACGGCGTAGCAGAGGAGGTAGTGGACCGCGCCGCCGGAAGTCTGCTCCCCGCCGGGCGAGCAGTTGCCCGCGGCGCCGGATGGCCTGCCCAATCCGCACCGATCCCCTCAGTCGCCGCGAGGGAGACAGGGCACGGCGTCTACGCACGCGACGCGGGTCTCCGTCCCTCCTGCGGCTAGCCATCGCTTCGGCCACGAGTACCCGAGTGCCGGTATCCCAGATGCAAAGGTGGGACGAGATGATGAGACGCGAGAGAGGCCTGAAGAGACGGCCCAGCTTGAAGCTCCTCCACACTACCACCCCGCTGGCCCTGCTCTTGGTGGGATGCCGCACTGGCCACCCGCAAGGCCTGGCCGTCCGGACGCGTGTGCTGCCCCCGGTCGAGGTGGGAGTGCCCTATGCGGCCACGCTGTCGGCTACCGACGGCACTCCCCCCTACTCATGGACGGTAGACGAGGAGGGTCTGCCCGACGGTCTCCGCCTGAGCGAGGCCGGTGTGCTTGAGGGCACGACCACGGCTCCCCGAAGCGTCTACGCAACGGTGACGGTGTCGGACGCCGCGGGCGACACAACGACACGGGCCCTCCGCCTCACGATACGGGGACCCGGTTCACCAGTGCTCCGTTATGTCTCTCCCGATGGCGATGACGCCGCGGCCGGCACTCGACAGAACCCCTGGCGGACCGTACAGCACGCTGCCGAGTCGGTCGGGCCTGGCGACGTGGTCTACCTGCGGTCTGGTACCTACGAGGACGAAATCGCGCTTGAGCGCTCGGGCGCTGCCGACGGCCCCATCGTCTTCGCGTCCGAACCCGCGCCAGACGGGGGCGCCACCGACGTCGTCGTCGAGGGGCCGTTCATACTCAGCCAAGGCACCTCCCACATCTGTCTTGATGGGCTGACCGTACGAGGCTTCTCCGTGTGGGGCGTCGACGTCACTGGTGGCAACCACCATATCGAGCTCACGAACCTGCATGTTCAGGGCGGAGAAGCTGGCATCCACCTCACGGTCGGTGACTCAGGTTCCGATCCGGAGGATGGACCGGTCTCGGACGTTCTGATTGCGGATTGCGTTGTCCACGACTGCCTTTACACCGCCATCGACGGCACCCCGGGGCCCTGCAACCGCATCGTCGTGCGCCGCGTCGAGGTCTACGGAGCCGGACTGACGGAGGAGGACTCCTTCGGGGCCGACGGCATCGCGATCGAGCGGGGCGAACAGCTCCTCATCGAAGACTGCTACGTCCACGACAACGGAGGCGATGGCATCGACCTCAACTCCCGCGACACAGAGGGCCACGCCAGGGGGATTGTCGTTCGAGGAAACGTGGTCGCCCGCAATCACCTCAACGGCGTGAAGCTGTGGGCCGGCGGCCGACTCGAGGGCAACGTGCTGTGGGGCCAGGGCGCCAATCCCCTGGATGTTGGTATCTATGACTGCGAGGCGCAGATCGTGCGTAACACGATCGCCTACAACATGTGGGATGCGCAGTTTGCGGGCCGCGACTACGCCAGCACCTTCGGCTGGCCCGAAGAGGGCACTCCGCGGGTGCGCCTCACTCTGAAGGGCAACCTGTGGGCGTTCAACACCGGGCCGGACGTCGGCTCACCCACCGGTATCTTCCTGGGGGAAGGCGTCGAGCTGGTCGAGGAGTCTGAGAACCTCTTCTACAGCCGCGACGATGGCGAGATCACCTGGGAAGCGATAGACCGGGAGTTCACGCGGAGTGACATCCCAGGTGGCGCGTGGGCCGCGGCAACGGGCCACGGTGAGGGGGACCAGGCGACTGACCCACGCTTCGTGGCCGGCTGGCCGCAGGTCGATCTGCACCTCCGCGCCGACAGCCCTGCCCATGGTACCGGGGCCTATTGAGACGCCCCCTGGGCGAATCTGGCCCCCGGCGACAGCGCAGGTGCGGTCCATGCAGGTTCTGTCTACCAACCAACGCCCATTGCGGGACAGGTCGGATGGACGGGGCCGAGATTCCTAAATAGGGACCCGCGATTTCGGATCTTGCGCTCATCTCTGAGGAGCGCGAGCAAGGCTGTGTTGAGCAAGAGGCGGGAGATAGCGGTTGCAGGTCGGTCTTTGTGGGCCGTTGCTGTTGTCTGGCGGTGCTGAGGGGTAGGAGCGGTTTCAACCGCGACCGTCGTTCTGGCAGAGGGTTCAGCGACACTCGTCCGACGGCCCGAGGGCAACAACGACACGGCAACAGCATCGCGGTTGAAACCGCTCCTACCCCCCGCTCGGCGCCTTTACGGTGATCGGTCGATGGTCATGCAGCGCATTGATCCTCAAGAGCCGATCGAGAATCGTGGACTTCCATTTAGCCGCCAAACGGCCGACGGCTGAGCGCAGCGCAGAGGCTGGTCAGGGCCCCGAGGCGGCCCGTCTTCGAGCGGGCGCCCGCCCGCACGTCGTTCAGCAGTATCTGGGCCCGCACCTCCGGGTCAAGCGCCTCCTCCCCCTGTGTGCCCGGGTCGGGCCGGCCCTCAATATGGTCCTGTATCCCCTGCAGCTCGCCGTCATCGGCCCACACCGCGTAGCACTTGGGGCAGCGGTCAAGCAGGACGCCGGAGGTGAAGGCGTACTCGTACGTCTCCATGGGCGTCCCGCAAGCTGCGCAGAGAAGCTCCCGAGAGACCACGATTTTCAGCGAATATGGGTGTCGCTCCACCAGCCGCTCTACATCGTCCAGCTCATCCGGGCGCGTGCGCGCCATCTTCGCCAGCTCACCATGGTCGAAGTGCGTTCCTCCGCAGTCCATGCAGATGTCCAGGACCATATCGGGGCCCTTCGCCCTCGTCAGCGTCTGGCAACACCTGGGGCACGTCTTGACCGGCACGGTCATCCCCCCGCATCCTGTGAGATCGGCCCTGGGGAACTGCTGCGACCCGCGCCTGTTCGCTGCGCAGGTGCGCGCTATTGGCAGGGCGGTCGGGCGCACAGGCGGCACCGCGCTGTCTGCGCAAGCCCCGTCTACCCCTGACCGAGGCAACTGGCTGGCAACGCGGCGTTCGTGGTGGCAGTACCCGGCACCTTCGTCAGGCGCGCCAGCGGGAGGCCCTCACCCAGCGGCAAGGGTATCGGCCCTGCGCCGGTCAACATCGCGGGCAGCCCAGTTCTGGGACGCTCCAGGGATGAGGGAGTTGGCCCCGGCGCGGGCACGCCGCTCTGAACCGAAGGGAGAGGGTCGCCCTGTTCATTGACATCCATGCCCATGCCTACCGGAAGCGCCCGCCAGTGTACTCGTTCTCCACGCCCGAGCAGGTGATCGAGCGCTACGACGCCGTCGGGATCGAGAAGGGGGCGCTGCTCCCGATCGTCAGTCCCGAGATCTACCTGCCCCAGGCAAACGAGGACATCCTCGAGATGGTCGAGCAGTACCCCGACCGGTTCATCCCCTTCT
>CBFDAZ010000593.1:0-4023 GCA_965602825.1 uncultured bacterium | reverse complement strand
ACGGACTACTTCCTCGCGTCCTACAGCCCTCGCGAATGGCGCTTTGGCCCGATCGCCCTGAGGCCCGGGGAGGGCAACCACAACTGCGTGGCGGTGGTTTCGATCGCTGACGGCAGGCCCACGCGCATGTACCTTCTGGGGGGCGAGAGGCTTGTGTTCGGGGACTGGTCGGTCGAGGGAGCGGGCGCCCTGCATGGCCGGGTACGCGCGCATGATGAGGCGGCCGGCACGATCACAACAGACGCCGAGCTCCCCGCAGGGCAGGCGCTGAGGGGCTCGGCGCTGATCCTCGATCTTCCCCACAACGTCTCTTTCTCCATCGATTCCGTGGAGTCAGACGAAGATGGCTCGACCATCAAGCTGGCGGGCCTCCCCAACCTGTGGCTCACTCCCGGCACGGAGTTCTCGATCCCCGTGCCGATCTTCGTGTCGGAACGGGTGCCGGGGGTTCTGTTCCACAGCGCCCCTGCGGGGTCACGGATCGGGCTGCCGGAGACGATGGCGACCCGGTCGCTCGAGTACGAAGATGCCGGCGGGGATCTGGGACCTTTGGAGGTGACGACCGCAGAAGGCCGCTGCTCCGTGAGCCTGACACCGCAGACGCTCGCCGATGGTGAGACCCACCTCCTCATCGACCGCCCGCCTGGCGCCACGCTCGCGGACACGCAGCCGCCGCAGGTCACCAAGGTCATCGTCAACGGCAAAGCGGCTTCTGCAGGGCCAAACCTCGAGATTCCCTACAGCGCGCGGGAGGTCGTCGTTGAGTTCGAGGACGAGCAGTCGGACCTGCGCGCCGATAGCCTGCAGGTTGCCGTCAACGGGAGGTCGGTCGCGACCCAGAACGGGTCTGCCGTGCGGGCGGCTGTTCGGGGCAACTCGTGCCGCGTCAGTGTCCGGGCGAAAGGCGGCATGCCGATCGAGACGCTCGGAGTCACGATTGCCGATGGCGCGCTGCTGCGCAACGAAGCTACGTTCTCACTGCGAGTCGTGCGGGCGATCGAGGTCATCGAGCTCAAGGAGGCCAGCGGAGGCAAGGCGGTGCAAATGGCCGACGCGGTCGGCTACCTGGAGACGAAGGCTGATCTCTCTCGCGGTGACTACACGGTGAACCTGATCTCCATGGGGCCCTCGCTATCGACCAACTCCCTGTGGCTGGAGATCGACGGGAAGCGCGTTGATGATCCGATCCACCTGCCGGTCGCGGAACTGGGGAACTCCAGCCGCGAGGTCGAGATGACTGACAGCCTCCCGCGCTTCTCCGTCGAGCAGGACGGCGAGCATGTCCTCAGACTGACCCTCCGGGAGGGTCCGGGGCCAGTCCTCGACAAGCTGCAGATACGGCGCGGCGGCCAAGTGGTCCACCAGGTTGAGTGTGAGCACATGCTGCCCTGACGTGGGGGCCTGCCTCGGAGACTGGGGGCCGGCCCGTGCCCGCGGGTCTCCTGACCGGCCATCGTGACCACGGACGAAGAGCGGCATCGCGGTTGAAACCGCTCCTACCCCTCAGCACCGCCGCACGGCCGCACGGGCCGTCTGCCGCGCGAGCGTCTTCATCGTCCCCAGGCGACGCACGCCATGGGGCCGCCGGCTCCGCGCCCGGGAGTGCCTTTCAGACCCCCGGGACGACGTCGATCCCCGTCAAGTCCGCGCCCGATGCCGCCTGGGCGAGGTGCTTGGTGATCGTGAAGTCAGCGCCCCGAAGTAGGCGCGCGGCGAGGTTCGCGGCGTGGCCGAAGACGTCGAACCGGCGGATCGATGGGGGCCCCATCTCTCCCGCAATGACCGGCCCCAGGGCCATCGCCACGGCCAGCGTCATCGGCTCGCACGGTCCGAAGGCCTTCTGCAGCTTGTCGAACTCCTCCCGCATGCGCCGAGACGCCTCAACAGCGGGGCTCGCATCCTGCGGCTCCCAGACGATCAGAGCGGCATCACCCATCACCTTGACCAGCTGCCCCGCGCTCGCCTCCGCGATGGGGAGCACCTCCTCGTACACGCTCGTGAGGAAGGTGAAGGCCTGCCGCGGGCTCTTCCCCTCGATCCCCCGGAGCCAGTGCCGGATGTCAGCAAAGCAGACCACAAGCTCCTTCGAGTCACATTCGAGCGACACGTCTACCACATCCTTGCGTGGTCACGGGAGCAGCCGTACTCCCGTGCCCGTGATGAACCCGATGATGATCCAGACGCAGCCGATGGCGGCTTCCCCCACGATCAGACCCAGGAAGAACATGCGCGCCCTTCGGTAGCCGGTCGCACCACCGTAACGCAGGATCGTCGCCTTGCACAGCCACGCTGCGAAGAGCGAGAGCCATTGCTCGTGGCTGACCGATCCCAAAACCACCCCCGCCGGGTGCAGCGGCCACCACAGGAAACGACTCCGCAGAGCTGCCAGACCGAGGAATCCGAGCGCACCGACGCCCATGAACGCGAAGCTCAGGGGGTCGGGGCCTTCGGGCTGGCTAATGTACTGCGCGGCCACATTGAACGGCGTTCGCGGCCAGTTGAGGTAGGACAGGGGCTGGAGTGCATACGCCCCCTTGCTGTAGGCCAGTTGCAGTTGCGCCCACCAGGCGACCCCCAGCCCCATGACCACGGCGATGGCGGTCGAGAGTGTCACGGCGCGACGCGGTGTCCCGGTCTCCTGGGCCAGCTTGTAGTTGTTCAGGTAGTGCGGCATCAGCATCTCGCGGTAGTAGAAGGTGAACACCCGAGAGGGCAAGGCCAGCACGGCGATGTCGCGTGCAGCCAGGTTCCGCGTGCCGATGCACGAGTACAGGTAGTCCTGTGGCCGGAAGCTCACCGGCATGAACAGCAGGCCGGTACTGGAGGTGATCCAACTCACCGCAATACAGACGATGAAGTAGCCCACGAAGAACTCCAGGGCCACGGGCCAGCTAATGCCCGCGTAGCCGGCGACCGCGATCAGCAGCACGAGCCCGGCGGCGCCGCCGGAGATGGCCAGGGCGTAAGGCGAGCCCTCCTCCGACCCACGCTTCCCCCCAATCGCCTGGCACCAGGCCTGCCGTAGGTGCTCTCGGGCAACGTAGACGATGACCGCGACAAGCGCAATGTATGCACCCATGTCCTGGTACGCCGTGAACTGCATGGCCGAGTAGCCGCTGGTGACCGATCTGAGCTGCAGACCGAGGGCGGCGAAAGCCACGGCTTCCAGCTTGTAGAGGAAGTGGAAGACCCAGACCGACATTGAGACCTCGGTCGGCAGCAGGAACCCAAAGCCGACAATCGACGGCAGGATGCCCGGCAGGAGGTATCCCGCGGCGTTCCACGGGCTGCTTCGGAAGCGTATGACGTGGCTCCAGTAGTTGGGGTAGAGGAGGCTGACCTTCGGCACAGCGGGGAAGTAGTTGCTCAGCCCCGTGATCCCATAGAGCACGAAGATCAGCCCAAAGCCGGTCCACATCAGGCGATCGCTGAGGAAGCTGTTCCAGCGACGGCCCGGCGGCGGAGCCTCAATCAGCGCCACCGGGAGCTGGACGTGTGGGAAGGTCATCCGCTCGCGGTCGATCCACTGCCGGCGGATCAGAGCTGCCAGGCAGAACAGGACCCAGTACACAAGCAGCGCCAGGGCCGTCCAGGAGACGATCGGCCCCAGCCACGCCCCCCAGGGAATGCCCATTCCTGGCATGGCCCCGTCGTAGAAGCGCCGGATCGCCACCTCGTCGGTCGGCACAAGCCAGTCGGGAATGTATGGGTGCAGCACGTGTTCCCACTTGTTCTCCGGCGAGGCATAGTGGCGGAGAGCCGGTAGAACCGGCACCAGGAAGCGCATCAAACCCGACGACGGAATGCCCGATGAGATCGCCATCATCGCCCAGATGAGGCACAGGCCCCGCGTCGAGATGCCCGCCGCGTCCCCGCGGCGCCCAGCTATCCGCTTGAGCGCGGGATTGAGGATCAGGCAGAGCAGGAGTAGCACAAAGGTAGCCGCCACCGGGACGTGGTGGCTGGCCATGTAGCTGCCCTGGATGAAGTAGTCGTTGTAGGGGGTGACGGCGACGAGAGCGG
>CBFDAZ010000592.1:0-4049 GCA_965602825.1 uncultured bacterium | reverse complement strand
CCGCCCGTAGGACAGCCGTCTCGGCTGTCGATCCCGCGACAGCGGGATAGGCCGCGCGCCCTCTGGCGGCGATCGACCCCGATGCGGGATCTTCGAAGCAGCCGTCTTCCGTGTGTTCCGTGTATTCCGTGGTTCCCAAATCCTCGGAGCAGTCCGCAGCCACGAAGCAGGAGTGATCCGAAACGATGATACGCCAACTCCGCAGTACAATGCTTGTCGGTCTGTGGATCGCCGCTCTGACTGCAAGCACCTCGTGCGGCCAGCGAGGGGAGGATACATTGGTGCTGAAGGGCTGCCGGATCGCCTACGCGACCTACCTCGGGGGCAGCATGTGGGACCAGGCCCGGGAAGTGATCCCATACCCGGATGGCTCAGTGCTGATCGGGGCGCAGACGAGCTCCGCGGACATCCCCACGACCGAGGGCGTGGTGCAACCGACGTACGCGGGAGACGACCCGGACCTGGGGCACGGCGGCATCTACGGCGGCGACTGCTACCTGGCGAAGCTCAGCCCCGACGGGAGCACCGTTCTCGCTGCCACTTACTTCGGTGGCTCGAAACAAGAGCGCAACGTCTACGGCGTGGAGCTGGATGGGGATGGCAACGTCGTCATCACCAGCTCGACCCGGTCCCGGGACATCCCCACCACCGAAGGCTGCTTCCAGCCCAAGTACGGCGGCGGGCAGTCGGACTGCTTCGCCGCGAAACTCTCGCCTGACCTGAAGCAGGTACTGTGGTGCACGTACGTCGGCGGCGCGGGCGACGAATCGCCGCGAGGCGGCCTCGCCCTGGATGGCGACGGCAATGTCTGCCTGTTCGGCACCACAGGCTCGGCCGACTATCCCGCAACCGCCGGCGCCCACCGCACGGAACGCAACGGCCCGCGGGACGCGGTCATCACGATGCTGAAGTCAGACGGTTCGGGCCTCTTGTGGAGCACGCTGCTTGGCGGAAGCGCAGAGGACTACATGGTCGGCGGGCGGGTCGATGAGTCCGGCAATGTGTACTTCTCGGGCCACACGACCTCCCCCGACCTCCCGGTGACCCCCGGTGCCGCACAGTCGACGCTCGGCGGCGGACATGATGGCTACCTGGCGAAGCTGTCGGGCGATGGTCGGCATCTCGACTACGTCACGTACATTGGCGGGAGCCAGAACGAGTTCCCGGAACACCGACCTTGCCTGGCCCCCGACGGCAGCGTCCTGCTCCCCGGCGTGTCCGCATCGACGGACTTCCCCACGAGCCCCGGCGCGCTCCAGGGCAGCCTGAAGGGGAAGAACGACGCCTTCCTCACGAAGCTCGCGCCGGACGGCAAGCGCCTGGTGTTCTCCACGCTTCTCGGGGGATCGGGGACCGAGTTCTGCCTTATGCCGACTGCCGACGAAGCCGGACGCATCTTCATCGTCGGGCAGACCGAGTCCAAGGACTTGCCTGTCACGGCCGGTGCGCTACAGGAGAGCCACGGAGGCGGCACCAGCGATGGCTGGCTGGCGGTTCTGAGTCCCGATGGGTCGGAGTTGCTCTACTGCACATACCTTGGCGGCAGCGGGGATGACATGATCCGGGGCATCGCTCTGGGGCCGGACGGGCAGGTCTACCTGGTCGGGCACACGATGTCCGGTGACTTCCCAGTGACCGAGGGTGCAGCCCAGACAGAGCACCGCGGCAGGGGCGACGCATACGTGGTGAAGCTCGTCCCCCGAGGGTGAGAGGCTGTGAGCGGCCGCTGTGCTCCGGTATGGAGCACAGTGCGCTGCTGCGAGGATCCGCGAGTCGTCGGTGCCGACGGGTCTCCAGACCCGTCATGGTGGCCCAGTGGCAACGAACGGCATCGGGGCTGAAGCCCCTCGTACACCACAGCACCACCAGACGATAGCAGGGGTTGTCCGTGGCGGCGATCGGGTGTCTGTTGAGTGGCGGCCCCCATCGTTCGCGGCGTGCAGCATGGGCAACTCCTCCGATGAGAAGAGGATGACAATGAACAAACAACCCGTGGCCTCGCTGGCCTTGATCGGCGTCTCGGTGGTGACCGGGGCTTGCCGCTCTGGAGCAGACCCGGATGTTGCTGTGACGATCCACCCCAACACACGCCATCAGAAGATCCTTGGCTGGGGCAAGACGACGCCGTGGTCTCCCGCGCCGGAGATGTTGCGGGACCAGTGCGTCGAGCGCGCGGTCAATGACCTGGGCCTCAACCGGTTGCGCTTCGAGGGCCTGTGTGGGAACCGCGCGGGGCCGCGCGGCCGGAGTTGGGAGTGGCTCAACGACAATGGCGACCCGTTCGAGATTGACTGGGACGGGTTCAACACCGAAGCGACCGACGAGCGGATTGCCGGATGGTTGGTTCCGTGGAGGAAGGCGGTCGAGGCGCGCGGCGAGCCCTTCGACATCTACGTGAGCCCTTCGTTCTTCCGCGGCGGAAGCAGCGGCGATGTGCCTCCCTGGCTTCTCGCCGATCCTGATGAGTACGCGGAGTGGGCGCTCGCGTTGCTCCTGCGCCTGCGTGATGTCCATGGTATCACGGCCGACTACTACAGCATCTGCAATGAGGCGGGCAACAACAACGCCTTCAGCCCGGAGATCGTCGGCCGGATGATCGAGGCGCTCATGCCCCGTCTCCGGGAGCACGGCTTCCCCACCGTCATCCAGTTCGCCGAATGCGTCAACGCCCACGTCGCCTGGCGCTACGTCGAGGCTCTGCAGGATGATCCGGTGATCTGGCCGTGGATCGGTCTGATCTCCTACCACTGGTACGGCAAGGGCAATCAGACAGCCATGGTCAAGTTGCGCGACTTTGCTCGTGAACGGGGGCTCCCCACCGCGCAGACCGAGTTCATGAACCTCAAGATCGATCATCTCTACGATGACATGGTCCTGGGCGGCGTCTCGTACTGGGAGATCTATGGCCTGGCAACACCGGACTACCAGGCGGCGCTGAGCCACACCAGCAGCACGGCCTTCCGGGGTGGCCCCTGGTACTGGCACTTCCGACAGGTCTCGCATTACGTCCGACCGGGCGCCGTCCGCCTTGGGGCCACCTCCGCCGATCCCGCGCTGCGCGTGCTTGCCTTCGGCCGTGACGGAGCGACGACCGCAGTGCTCATCAACACCACTCCTCCACATACCGATCGGACAGTGGTCATCGCCGGCCTGCCCCAGGGCAGCTACGGCACCTGCCAATCGGTCGGCCAGAAGACCTATGAGGAGCTTGGTCTGCGCGAGGTAGGGGGAGACGGCTCCCTGACCGTGACCGTCCCGGCCAACTGCGTGTTCACCGTGTACCCTCACGACGGCGCGAACCGGCCGCCCACGGTCACCGAGTGGCGCTCCCGGCCGGACTTCCTGACCATGCCCGCGTCGTCCGTGCAGCTCGCGTGCTCGGCCACCGATCCCGAGCTCGACGACCTCTCCTACGCGTGGTCGGTCGTCAGCCAACCGGACGGCGCTCGCATCACGTTGGCACAGCCCGCTGCGGCTGCGACTCGGGCCGATGGCCTGACCGCGCCCGGCGAGTATGTCTTTGAGTCACGGGTGACCGACGGAACGCACGAGGTGACGCGACAGGTGCTGTTGAGGGTCTTCGAGGGCAACCAGGCGCCGGTGCCGGTGGACGTGCACAATCGGATCCCGGTGTGGATGACCGTCAAGGACGGTGGAACACTCCTGCGAGCCGGGGCCTGGGATGTCGAGGAGGATCCCCTCACCTTCCGCTGGAGCGTCACCCGTCAGCCGGCTGGCGCCTCCGTCGCCCTTGAGACGCCTGACGAGTCTGGCTGCAAGGTCACGGGGATGGCCGTTCCCGGCGACTACGTGTTCCGGCTGGAGGTCAGCGATGCGACGCATACGGTAACAGTGAACCACACCGTACCGGTGTACCCCTGATTGGCATCCCGGCGCGTCGGGGTACGGGCGGCCGCTGTCAGCCTGTGTTCCGAGCCATGCACTAATGGCACGGTGAGCGCGACAGCGTACTGCGGGGTAAGCAGCCCCACGAAGCTAGAGTTTTCTGCCGGAAGGGCGCGGGAAACCGGCTCTTTTTCAAAAGAGCG
>CBFDAZ010000591.1:0-4050 GCA_965602825.1 uncultured bacterium | reverse complement strand
TGGATGGCGGCGTGCACTTCGCCGACCTCTTCCGCTACCACATCGGCCCCGTGCGCGAGGTCTCGGCCCTCGTACGGACCTACTACCCCTTCCGCCACGGCACCCCTGACGACCCCAGCGGCGACCCGATTCCGGTCGATGTCGAGGACACAACGCTCGCGACGATGACCTTCGACGGAGATGTGACCGGCGCCTGGATCTCCACCACGGCGGCGCCGGCGATGGGCTTCGGCCAGCGGGCGATCTACGGTAGCGAGGGCGCCATCGATCTCTCCGGCGGCCTGAAGACGCGGACCGAAGAGGTTCCGCTCGAGGAGCTGACTCAGCAGTACATGGAGCAGCTCGATGAGGACGAGAAGGAGCGCCTGTTCCCGCACGGCGTCACCGACACCGTAGCGCAAGAGCTGGCCGAGTTCGTCCGCGCCTGCCTGCACGGCACGCCCGTCGAGACGGACGGTCTGGAGGGCTACAAGGCGGAGGCGATCTGCTTCGCGCTCTATGAATCCCAGGCGCTCGGCCGCCCCGTGACAACGCAGGAGATCGAGAACCTGGAAGTCGAGGAATACCAGCGGGAGATCAACGAAGGGCTCGGGCTCAGCTAGGCCCGTAGGGAGGGAGTGCAATGGGCAAGCCAGTCGGCGTTGCGCTGCTCGGCACCAAACACGCACACGCGGCCGGGAAGATGGTCGCGCTGAGGGAGTCGGAGAAGTGGCATGTCATCGGCGCCTGCGAGCCCGACCAGGCGGCGCGTGCGGCTCGCATGGAGGAGCAGACCTACCAGGGCCTGACCTGGCTGACGGAGGAGGAGCTTCTCGGCAACCCGGAGATCGAGGTGGTCGCGGTGGAGGGCGAGGTCTCCGAGAACCTGGCCTTCGCTCGCCGCTCCGTACAGGCGGGCAAGCACATCCATCTGGACAAGCCGGCGGGAGCCTGCCTGGCGGAGTTCGCGTCCATCGTCGAGGAGGCCACGGAGGCGGGCCTGATCATCCAGATGGGCTACATGTTCCGCTACAACCCGGCGTTGCGGTTCGTCTTCCGCGCCAAGGATGAGGGCTGGCTCGGCGACCTCTTCTCGGTACGCGGCCGGATGAGCACCAACATCCCGCCGGGCGAGAAGCGGCAGGACCTTGCCCAGTTCCCCGGCGGCATGATGTTCGAGTTGGGTTGCCACTTGCTGGACGTGGTGGTGCGCCTGTTGGGCGCGCCCTCAGCCGTGCAGGGATACCTGAGGCACGATTCCCCGGTGGACGACGACCTCGCCGACAACACGCTGGCCGTCTTCCAGTACGACGACGCCATGGCGGTGCTCGAAGTCGCGGCGATGGAGGTCGAGCCCTTCCCGCGCCGGCGGTTCGAGGTGTACGGGACCGAAGGGAGCATCGTCATCGAGCCGCTGGAGCCGCCACAGGTCCTGGCGTGCTTCGAGACGCCTCCCAATGACCATCCGTCAGGGTGGCATCCCGTCGAGATGCCGGAGTACCGGCGCTACGAGGATGACGTCGATGAGCTGGCCGATTGCGTCAGGGAGGGCCGCCCCTTGAGCTACACCGGCGAGCACGACCTTGCGGTCCAGCGCGCGCTGCTGCAGGCGTCGGGGGTGACTGTGTAGCGCGCCCCTATGAGAGAGCGCTGAGTTCGTGATTGCCACGCCATTGGCACTGTGTTAGACTGATGACACTTGGCGATGCGGCCCTTCGAGGTGGCTGGCAATGGCGAGGCCTGATTGTCCGTCTGAGCCGCTTCCGGACGTTTCTCCTGCGGTTCCACCGACCGCCCCTCTGACGCATAGCTGCTGCCGCGGTGCTTCGCGGGTCCCCCTGGGCTGCCCATGCAGTCCCGGCTCCGCCGGGACGACCTCAGGCTGGACCGAGCACAATGGAGGAGGGGGGACCTGAGATGTGGCGCAGATCATCCGGCGTTTGGTTGGCGTTCATGGCCGTGTTGCTGATGGTGGCGACTGGAGGGCGGGTACCGGCGCAGCAGCCAACGCCGTTGCCCTTCGACCAGTCGCTGTCGATCTACGCTGGACACTACGGAACGTGGCTCAACTACAACGCCGCCGAGCAGGAGCAGGCCGAGATCGAGGATCCTCTGGCCGCGTTCCGGGCAACTGAATCGGTGTGTGACGAGCCGGAGCAGTGGGGCTACTGCCAGATCAACGATCCGCGAGTGCCGGACGGCTGGACCTTCTTCACTCCCGTCGAAGGCCAGCCGATGAAGCTGCATGTCATCGTGCGCGACGCCCAAGATCGGCTGGGCAAGGTGGAGATCACCGACCGCGATACGGGGATCCGCTTCGGCACGGTGCCAGCCGACCACGACGGTTCGCGCATCGACGGCTGCGTGCCTGTGCCTGCCACGCGGGAGGCCTTCACGCTTCTCGTCAGAGGCAAGGACAGCGGCACCATCCTCTTCCGGGCCGCCGCCAACAACCCGCGCATTGCCGACGCGGTCGTGGTAGCCGTCCAGTACGACTGGGAGCCAAACAAGGGCGAGGAACATGACTGCCCGCGAGTGCCGCCCTCGCGGCGGCTCTGGGGAGCGCTGGATTCCGCTGAGGGGAAGAGGACTGGCCATCCGGATCTCGACACCAGGGCGTGCGCCGGTCCGCTGGAGTTCACAAACGACACCCCCTACATAGTGGAGGCAGAGCCGAAATACCCACTGCACGAGAAACAGACCGTCAAAGACACCACGACCGTCTTCCAACACCGGCGACTGCCGCCCGAAGCGCAACGCCACGTGCGGACAGCCCTCGCCGCCGTGCGGAAGTCCTGGGAGGGGAGCCCGGTCCTGCCGCCGCTGGAGCTGCCGCCCTTCAGCCGGGGCATCGCCCATTGGCCGGTGGGTCTGGAGGGCCACGTGAAGGCGGTCGTGTGCTTCCCATGCCAGGGGCGCCGCAGGCACCGAGTGAAGACCGCCGACCGGCTTGAGGTGCACGGGGCGCTCGCCCCGCGGTTGGGAGTCGGCCAGGAAGCGCCGTCGCATGCCGTCGCGGCAGCCATCGCGGACAGATGGGGGCCTTACGAGAGGATGGTGTATGAGTCGCAAGCACCCATCGCCTTAGGTGACATTTGGGGCTTGAGGGCCTGGTACGGCGGTACGCCGGAGGCCCGGCCCTTGACGGTCATCACCGCGCCCGTCACCTTCGAGCTCTACGCAGACAATGCCCCGCCTGGCGCACCGGGACTCGCGGAGGCGAGGGCAAGCGCCGAGATCGTGGAGCCCTGGACAGCTGCCAGACCGCCTCACCCCGAGTTCGGCGATATGCGGCTGGACTTCTCCGACCCCAACAACCCGTGCATCTGTACTCTCGAACTCGCGAAGGGCTGGAAGTGGAAGGCCACGGCCCAGCCCTCGCCGAGAATGGCCTACAGCAAAGGCGAGGTGGGGCCGTTCGAGGTGCCCGGGAACGACACCGTGCGCATCGAGTGCCATCTGGAGAAACTGCTTTGCCTCAAGATCAAGACGGTCTCCGAGGGCGGAGAGTACGTCCAGGCGAGCGTCGAGCTTGACCAGCCCTGGGATCGTGAGCTGTGGGCCCGAACGGCGAGTGGCCAGAGCACCCAACAGCCGAACGGCGAATGCAGTTGGTCGCCTCCCAGCCTCCTGTCTCCAGGCACGTACCGGGCGCGCGCCCGAGCCGGGAAGGGGCCCTACTGTGAATGGCGCCAGTTCGACGTCGTAGCCGGTACCGAACAAGTGGAGACGGTGACGGTGCCCCAGGGGTAGGTGCCGCCCCCTGGCTAACCAGCAACCCCACGCGATGCAGCGCCTGTCCTTCCAGGTGCGTTCGCCATCACCGCGACACACGCACACGCAGGCACTCGGGGCAGTAGGTCGGGTCGCACTTCTCCAGCTCCGCTTTGAGCGCCTCGATCTCTTTTGGTGACGGGTAGACAGCCTCGAAGGGTTCGTCGCGGAGCGGGATGTCTGGGGGGTTGCCGAAGTCGGGGTCGCCTTGGTAGCGCGGGTAGATGTGCCAGTGAAGGTGGGGCACCCAGTTGCCCAGTAACTGGTAGTTCAGGACATCGGGTTTCAGGACATCCT
>CBFDAZ010000590.1:0-4058 GCA_965602825.1 uncultured bacterium | reverse complement strand
CGGTGTGGATGCCCGGCTGACGCGAGAGGGCGACCGTAACTTCGGACGTCTCGCCGACCGGCAATTGCTTGAGCGTCTTGACCGAGTCCACGTGCGCTCGATCGTCCGGCCCCATCTGGCGCAGGCGCACCTCGATCTTTCGGGCGGTCATCCCGCCGCAGTTGCCGATCGTCACCCTTGCTCGGCCCGGCTTACCGGCATCAACCTCGATGCACTCGTTGACGATCGTGGCGAGCGGCTTGACGAAGTACTCGCCACACAGCTCGTCAGCGTACTCGGCGACCCCGGGCGCCGCGGAGTAGGAGGTGAAAAAGGCGATGCCCGGCATGTCGGGCGCGATGCGTTTGATGTGGCGGATCTGCCGGAGCACGTCCTCCTGGGTCGGGACCGTCTTGGGCTCATTCGTCTCCTTGTCGCGGATGACGTTGATACCCAGGCCAAACAGCGTTTGGGAGAGGGTGCCCGTGCGCCGAATCACGTCCAGGTAGCTGTCGAAGAGCCCCAGGTGGTTGCCCCGGTAGTTGAGGTAGACTTCGGGCAGGAACAGGTCGATCCGGTCCCTCACGTCGGCCCAGTAGTCGTGGGCGCCCATGAACCAAACGGCGACGAAGTGATCCCGGTGGGCGGCCTTGATCTCTGCGAGGGCCTCCATGAACTTGGTCGTATGCTCGTCCGGCCCGCCGATCTCGTCGATGGCGATCCACTGGCTGCTGCCCCAGTTCTCGACGAACCTGTCCCTGGTCCACTCCTTGTAGCAGACCCCGCCCCGCCACTGGCACGGTATCGCGCCACGGCGCAGCCAGTACTGGATGTCTTCGTCCTTGACCGTGGTCGGGACGTTGCACCAGCGGAACTCGGTCGGGGTACCAAACCAGGCGAAGTAGAGATCCTTCGCGGTCACCGCCACCGGGCCGAACTCGGCGCGACGCACGCGCGCGCCTCCGGTCTCGCCCGCTCGGGATAGCTCAAAGGTAATCCGGTAGAAGCCCGTCTCGGAGGGCTGCCAGGCAAGCTCAACGTCTTGCGACTCGTCGGCCTCGAGTTCGAGGCGGATGTCTTGCTCCGCAAATCGAGAGTCGCGGCCGCTGTCGTGCACGGCTCTAGCCCGGAGGACGTACTGCCCGGCCTGCGCCTGGTCCGTGGGGTTGGTCACCGGCACCCGGAAGGCGACCTCATCCCCCACCTTGGGGATGGCCTTCGAGATCCCGATCCGGTCGTCGTCGATACGCAGCGCCGGCGCCTGAGCGAAGGACTGGAGGCCGGGCGCTAAGAGGGCGATCAGCAGGCCGACCCGTAGCGGATATGGCCTCATTCGTACTCCCTCGGCATCTGCAGCACCTCCAGGAGGTCGTCGCCGCGGCAGACGGCCTTCTTCTGGGGCTCAGTCTCGGTGCGACGGAGAACACTCACGAGTTCGTAAGGAGGCTCGATCCAGAACTTGGGCATGTCCCTGGCCCTTCGGAGGCCGGCTTCCGCTTTCTCCTCGATCAACTCCCGCGCGCGCAGGGGATGCAGATGGGCTGCCGCGCCGTTGTGGAGCTTGTTCTGCTCGCCGGTCAGCCCGGTCGCCGGGCCACGTTTGGTGCCCTCCTTGACAGCGGCGACCTCCATCTCGGACACGAGGTCCCGGGCTTCCAGGCAACAGGCGAAGTCGCCGCTCACGGTGACCGTCGGCACACCGAAGTACGAGGTGAAGAGCATGTTGCAGCCGAGTTCCCCGACCGAAACGCCGTTGATCGACAGCTCCTCAACGACGAAGGACCCGGTATGGGACAGGTGCCCACCATCGGTGTTCGACTTGGCGTGCTGGCCGACGATCATGGCGGCGTCGTAGGAGTCGTCGCAGTTGAACGGGTACCCCATCGGTCGACCGGCGTAGAGCTCGGCGGCGGGATCGAGCTCGATGGGGTTCAGCGCGCCATGCCCATGGCCATCCACCACCAGTATCTCGCGTGCACCTGCCGCGACGGCGCCCCGGATGGCGGCGTTGGTCTCCTGCGTCGTCAAAGACTTCGCCATCTCGTAGTAGCGGCTCTCCGGCGTCCCGTAGTCATCGAAGTTGATGACACCCGCCACGCCCTCCAGGTCGGTCATGATGTAGACTTTCATTGCGCCACCCTCCGTTTCGCATCGCCAGGCGAGTGTATCTCTCGGCTTCCTCACTTCACGAGCACGGTCGTCGGCGTCATCGGCTTGATGCGCACGCGCACCGTCGAGCCATCCAGCGCCAAGTCCTCAATCGGCTCCTCGACCAGATTGCAGAGCGTCGCCGAACGGAGGCGAAGCGGGCCGAAACTGACCCGCGCGGTGACGGGCTTCTCGTCGAGCGAGAAGAGGCGGACAACAAGGCCGGAGCCGACCTCCGGCGACTTGATGGCTGTGACCATCACGCTCTCGGGTTGCACGCGACAGAGGCTGGTCGGCCGAGACGGCAGCGGGCCGTCCTGAGCGCCGGGGATGAGCCGCAGCTGCAGGGGCATGCTGGCCTGCCACCCGAACTTCGCCGCTTCGGCATCGCTGAGGGCCCTGGTCGTCAAGGCGTAGCGGAACTGCATCTGGCCGCCCTGATCGGCCTTGTAGTTGGTGAACCAGTAGTTGTTCATGATGTACGAGTACAGGTGGCCGGTCTCGACGTTCAACTCCTCCTGCCACAGGCCACGGTTGATGTCGCCGACACACAGAAGCGGCGCGTCCGGCGAGGCGAGGGCGACACCGGACTCGCCATCGGCGATGCGGACCCAGTGCTGCATGGCGTACCAGTCCCGACAGGCGCCCGGCAGTTGGTCGATCTCCGGCCGCATGACGCCGTTGGGGATCTCCATGCGGATCTCGGGTTGCTCTGCCGCAAAGGGGAAGGCGAAGTAGGCGGCTTCCTTCTTCCGCTCGGCCTCGCGCGTCACGTTGTTGGTGATCCACACCGCGGGAACACCGTCGGGCAGCATGACGATCGACTGCAGCTCGGGCGTCTTCTCACACTGCGCCTCCATGACGACCATGGAGCCCATTGCAGGTACGACCCATCTGACGAAGCGGACCTCGGTTGGCTCGTGGACGGTCAGTTCCGCTGGTTTCTTCGCTCCGATGTCCACGATGTTGGTCCCATCGCCACCTGAGACGTAGAGGTACTCGTTCAGCCTGTGGGGAGCGGCCGGGTCCGCCAGTTCGCGCCCGGTCTGCTTGTCGGTCAGGCTGGCGATGCCACCGGTCTTCCGGTCGAATTCGAGGCGAAGATGCTCGTTCTCCAGCACTGGAGCGCTGACTTCCTGCGCCTCGGCACGAGGCACCGGGTCGCCCTCGACAAGCGGACACACCACATAGCCCCACGGCGGGATGCTCGGCGTTCGCATCAGTATGTCGTGAGTGGCCCCGGTGTAGTCCGGATCAAGATCCACAGTAGGCAGCGGCTCGCCTGCGCGCGGATCGAGCGGCACGTGCCCGGTGGGTAAGAGCGATCCGGCATCCTCGGGATCCCGCTCCCGCCTCCACGTCGCGAACGGCACAACGTCTGCCTCGCGTTGCCAGCTCGTTGGGTTGTAGACCAGGAGGGCGGGGCCGTCGGTAGCGACCAGCGATGCAAGGCGCGAGAGACCCTCGTCCACCCGCTCCTCCCCCTCACGGGCGGCATCGTGCGCGAACGCCGCCTTGATCGCCCACTGACCCGTTGTCTGTTCGGAGTCGGGCTGGGAGATGCTGCACCAGGCGCCCCAGGTGTGCTCGTCGTAGAGCAGGATGTTCCGCCAGAGCTCGCGGAGGTCGCTCTCCGGCGCGCGCGGTCCGCCGGCAGCGGCGGACAGGGCGAACAGGGCGTCGGCGGCGGAGGCCGCTTCATGCGCACGGCGATTCAGCGTCGTCTCACGGGCGGAGGAGCCGGCCCCGTCCTCCCAGTAGACGCCGGCGTCGCCGCGAATGACGGGAATCTGGTCGCCGTAGGTCTCCTCCATGTACTCGAAGTAGCGGGCCTGAGGGCCAACGACGACCTTGGGATACTCGTACTCGTTGGCCCACTTCTGGGCCGTCTGGGCGATGTTCTCGTTGAGCGGCTGGTTGTCGCCGAAGGC
>CBFDAZ010000589.1:0-4061 GCA_965602825.1 uncultured bacterium | reverse complement strand
CTCGACATGGACCGTCTGGGCATGTACGGCATCAGCCTCGGCGGCGCATACACCTCGTTCATCATGCCGCTCGAGAGGCGCATCAAGGCGGGCGTGACCTGCGCCTGGTTCAACGATCGCCTCAAGAAGATGGTCGTTGATGACTTCCGCTATAGCTGCTTCCTCTCGGTTCAGGAGGAGCACATCTTCATCCATGGGTGGCTGACCCAGTTTTGCGATAGCGACCTGGCGTCACTCGTCTGCCCGCGTCCGTTCATGGTTCAGACCGGGAAGTGCGACGGCATCGCCTGGTGGCCGTTCGTCGTCGAGGAGGTCGAGCGCACTCGGGCTCACTACGAAAAGCTCGGGATTGGCGATCGCCTGGCCTTCGACCTCCACGAAGGCGGCCACGAGATCCGGCTTGAGGGAGCCATGCCATTCCTCAAGAGATGGTTGGTCGAGGAAGACTGAACGGCCTGAACCACAAAGACACGAAGACACAAAGAACGACTGGCGGCTGGGGCCGGCGCGCTCCCTTCGCTTGGTTAGTACGCCGTTCTTAGTGTCTTTGTGTCTTCGTGGTAGACGTCTCGCCGTACGCAAAGGAGAGACGCCATGCTCCGCATCGGGATTGCCGGGCTCAATCGGGGAAGTTCCTTCATCGGCCTGTTCAACGCGAGGCGGGATGCCCAGGTGGCGGCTGTCTGCGCGAACACCGAGGCCACGCTGGCGCATTTCTCCAAATCCCTGGGCGTGCCCGGGTACACAGACTACGATGAGTTCTGCGCGGCTGACATCGACGCCATCGTTGTGGCGACGCCGCCGCTGCTGCATGCCGAGCACACTCTCAAGGCCCTTGCGACCGGGAAGCACGTCCTGTGCGAGGTGCCCGCTGTCTGGACTCTCGAGGAGGGCCGGCAGGTCGTCGAGGCCGTTGAGGGCTCCGGCCTCAAATACATGTTCGCTGAGAACATGTGCTACTTCTCGTTCATCCGGACGATGCATGCGCTGGTGCGCGAGGGAAAGGTCGGCGAGCTGACCTATGCCGAGGGGGAGTACATCCACGATCTGCGCCCCCTCCTCAGTCGGCCCGATGGCATGGGCGGCGGCGTGGACGGCAAGCCCACGTGGCGCGCCTCACTGCCGCCGATCCATTACTGCACCCACGACCTCGGGCCAATCCTGATGATGATGGAGGACCGTGTCGTGTCGGCCTCCGGCGTGCACACGGGGAGCCGGATCGCTCCTGAGCTGGGGTCCATCGACATGGAGGTCGGGATCTTCAAGACGGCAAAAGGGGCGGCCGTGAAGATCCTCTGCGGCTTCACGGTCGAGCGGCCGGGCTTCCACTACATCTCGCTGTACGGGACGAAGGGGTCGGTTGAGACCGATCGCTCCGCTCCCTCGTCCAACCTGAAAGCCTACTTCCGTGACCTGCCCGGGCTGAAGGGATTGATGGACATACCCGTGAGTGTCAGCGACCCCCAGGCCCCGCCAGAAGCCCTGGGAGGCGGTCACGGTACTTCCGAGTACTACATGATCGATGATTTGGTCCGCTGTATCCTGGACGACACAAAGCCCCGGTTCGACGTGTACGACGGGCTCGACTACTCACTCCCAGGCATCTGCGCCCACCTGTCAGCGCAGGACGGCGGCAACGCCGTGCACGTACCCAATCCGCGAGACTGGGCCGGTTAGGGCGGATCATTCGCGATGCACTCCCGTGCGTGCCTGCACGCGGGCAGGCCACCGGTCGCCCACGGCGAAATGGTTGGCGGGCGCGATCTCCGTCTTGCTCACAGGTCACCATGGCAAGCGAAAGAGCCGGTAGCCCAGTCTACAAGATCATCGGATTCGCCCTGGCCGGGCTGATCGTCGTTCAGGCGGTCATCTTCATCATTGTGCTGCGCCCCACGTTTGAGCGGGACACACCGGCCAAGAAGCTTGCGGCGCGTCTCGCCGCGCGCTTCCCTGACTCCGACCCCCGGGTGACCG
Source organism: uncultured bacterium (assembly GCA_965602825.1). Lineage (GTDB taxonomy): Bacteria > Armatimonadota > Zipacnadia > Zipacnadales > VGFC01 > CBFDAZ01. Next base: position 2,087 of record CBFDAZ010000589.1, on the reverse strand, counting down.
GCCCGTCTGACGGTGTGCTGCGCATCTCCCTGGACGTCCCCTTCGACCCGACAGTGGATGCCGAAGAGGCGCACCAGTGCTTCCAGCGCGTGCTCTCCGCTACACCCGACCCGGAGCTGCGCGGCGAGCCCACGATCGAGATCACGCTGCGGGGGGCCGGCCCGGAGGGCGGCGCGACCTCCGCCACACGCACCTTTGACTACGACGCCGGCGGAGGCGCCGGTGAGTAGGAACGCTCCACGCCAGCCTCTCTCCGGCGGCCCACGCACACCCAACGCCCCATGAAACGCTTTCTCCTTCTCTCCCTCTTCTCGGCCGCGCTGCTGACCCTTTGCTGGCCCTGCTCGGGGGAGGCCGTGACCGACGGCGACCTCCGCATCCTCCGTGTCCGCGCCGTAGCGGACGAGGAGTTCCGCGAGCGGGACGATTGGAGGGCCGTGGTTGGGGAGTACCTGGCCTTTGCCTCGAACTTCTATGAGAAGACCTTCGACATCCGCTTTGACCTCGCCAAGGCGGTCGCCTGGGAGTCGGACGATCGGGCCACGCTGAGCGAGCTTGTCGATCGGATGGAAGATGAGATCTCCTTCAACGGAGTGGACGTCGTCATCGGCTTCTCCGGCCAGCGACCCAACCGGGGAAAGCTCAGCAAGTACGTGCCGCTGCCGTGGGGGCTGACTCCCGGGTTGGGGCGGGTCAGCATGATCCGTGCGAGGACCGGGGACGCGAGCTACGACCTCCATCTGGCCCTGGTCCACGAGATCGCCCACCTGTTCGGCGCCTTCCACGTGGCCGATCCGAACTTCGTGATGCGGGAGACGGTGGATGGGCCGCGCACCTTCCAGTTCGATGTCGAGAACGGGAAGGTCCTGCGTCTGATGAAGGGCTACGACTTCCAGGAGGGCATCGCCGCTATCCCGCCCGAGGTCCGCGACCGGATCACCGATCTGTGGAGACGCGGGGGCGTCCCCGGGGACAACAACCCGGTGGCGGAGGCCCTGTTCAATCTGGGCGTGGACCTGCACGAGGCGGGAGATATGCCGGCGGCCCTGAAGAGCTGGCGGGAGGCGACCCAGTACGACGACACCTTCGCCGCCCCCCACGGCCTGCTTGGCGTTGCCCTGGCCACCGAGGGCGATTACGCCGCCGCCCTGGAGGAGCTGCGCATCGCTGCACAACTCGGCTGGCCCCAGGCCAGGCAGGTCATGCAGCGCGTCCTCCATCAGCAGTCAACCCAATCCGGCGGGGAGTGACCCGCATCCGGAGGCTCCATGTTCTGTCTGGTCAGCACGCTCGTTCTCGCAAGCCAACCACCCGTCTTGTCCCAGGCTGCGTTCGAACCTGTTGTCACACCGACCGGCGCCGTTGAGGAGATCCGCTGGCAGGGCGAGGTGGTGGCATCCGAGCTCGGCCTGCTCATCCCGAAGCCCGGTTGGGAGGGACGATGGGCCACACAGCTCGGGGCTGATCCGGCCCCGCTGCGAGTCACCGAGGACGGCGCCCGGACGACCATCGAGGGGCAGCTCGCCACCGACGCTGGCCCGCTTGAGTTGACTCAGCACATCGACAGTGGACCCGACGGTCTGTCAATCCACTACCAACTCCGGCCGACGGCGGACATGAGCACTGAACAGGTGTTCGTCACCGCTGGCCTGCCGACGGGCGCGCTCGCGGACACAGGCCAGTGGTACGCGTATGATGGTGTGGACTTCCGTTCGGAGCGCTTCCCGGCCGAGCTCCCTGAACCCTATCAGATTGTCGGGGGAACGATGGAGTGGTTCGGCTGGACGCTTCCCTCGGGGCGGGGGATTCGGTTCGAGCTGACTGGTGCTGCTTGGGGTGCGGTGAATCTGCAGGACAACCGCCAGTTCGACATCCAGCGGTTCGAGCTCCAGATTCCCGTTGCCGAAACCAGGCGACTGAAGGCCGGCGAGCCGGTTGAGTTCGAGCTGCTCCTGCACCCGTTCACCGCCCAACAGGCGGAGCAGCAGGAGGCCGAGTATATGGCGGCCCGCCAGGCGGAGATCGTCCCGCTCGAGTCGCAGGCGCCGCTGCGCCTGGGCGATGTGGACCTGCCGCCGGAACCCGTG
>CBFDAZ010000588.1:0-4061 GCA_965602825.1 uncultured bacterium | reverse complement strand
GGAACCGGCGGGGCGAACCTGTTCCCGGACTCGCTGCCGTGTGAGCCCGGCCGCGCGTATACCCTCAGCGTCATGGCGAAGACCAGGAATGCGCAGGGAGTGCAGGTCTGCGGATGGCCCCTCGATTCCTCCGGTGAGACCGTGACCTACACCATCGACGAGCCGACGCCGGTCCCGCCCGACCTCCCCGACTTCCAGCGCTTCACCAGTACGTTCACCACACCCGAGGACTGCACGTTCCTGCGGGCGCACCTGATCTGCAACGGCGGCGAAGTTTGGTGGGACAACGTGCAGATCGAGCCGGGTGAGCAGGCGACCCAGTACGTCGAGGGGGCTCGCTTCCACAACCCTGACACCCCCGAGCGCAGGGCCCTCGCGCGACGGTATTCGGAGTGCATCGTGCGAGAGGCACGGCTGCAGGACGCCGTCCGCCAGGCACGGCGACTGATGGGGTACAGGCGAGCCCAGGACCCGAACCCTCTCGATCAGCTGGCTGCGAAGTTGAGCGATCTGCAACAGGAGCTGCACGCGGAGTACCTGGTGCCCGACTTCGACTCCCTCGACTACGACCGCATCGAGGAGTTGGCGTCCGCTCTCGAAGGCAGTCTCTCAAGCCTCTGGGCGAAGCTCGGGTTCGCTGGGCGGTTGTCCTTCGAACCCTGGCAGCCTGACCTGCCCGACTCGCTCGACAAGGAGAGACTTGCCCGAGAGATCATCATCTTCCCCTGCTTCACGCGGCGCTATCACCACGACGGCGACGCGGACTGGGGGATCCTGGAGCCCTTCGGCTTCCGCATCGTGAGCGGCTGGACCGGTGCGGGAGTGACACCAGCCGGTGAGACGCTGTATGGCACGCTGGACCAGTTCCTGGACACCAATGCCGAACACGGCTATGCGACTGACGCGGCTGTCGGCGCGGAGGCGATCGCACGGTGGCTCTACGAGAGCGGCGGACAGGACAAGCAGGTCTACCTGCACACGGCGGACGGACAGTGGTCCTTCCAGGGCAACTGCCACAACACGATCAACATCTGGCACCCTCGCGTCCGAGCCGAGGGAGCCCGGTACCTGAGCGAGTTCGGCCGGCGGTATGCCGACGACCAGCGCGTGGCGGCTCTGGAACTCACTAACGAGCCGTCCTTGACCGTCGAGCAGCACGTCGAGGGCTATCGCTACGAGCGCGTTGGAGTCGGAGGCTACAGCGAGGCCGCGCGAGCCGCCTGGCATCGGTGGCTCAAGCAGCGGCACGGCACCACCGCGGCCCTCAACCAACGCTGGCGGACGGATTACGCGGACTTCAGCGAGGCCGCTCCGCCGGACGACCTCACTCCGCCGACACCAACCATAAGCCGGGAGCCGGTTGAGTGTGGGGCCATCAACGACTTCCAGCGCTTCCGCGCCGAAAGCCATGCTGAGTACTTCAGGGCGATGGTGCAGGCCCTCCGTTCCGGCGCGCCGCGCGTCCCGGTCATGTCGCAGTTCCACCACGGCAACTTCGGGCGGAAGGATGCGGGGATTGACCTGTACCTGATGACCACCGTGCCCGGTTGGGACTACCTGGGCACCCACGACTGGCCCGGCGATCGGCCGGCCGTCAACAGCCTCTATGCGGTGTCCATGAACCGCTACGCCGGGCTGCCGCACTGGGAGGATGAGTTCATCTGGAGCCAATGGGAGCGCAAGGAGACGCCGGAGCCGGTCATGCGCGCCGCAACCGCGCGGAACCTGTGGCGGCAGATCGCCTGGGGTAAGCGGGGGATCTCGCTGTTCAACCTCGAAAGCGAATGGCTCCACGACAGCCCACACAGCTGGAACAACTCGATGCTCAACATCGAGGCCGACCTGATGGTGCCGAGGTACTGCACGGGCGCCATCCCAATGGTGGAGCGGAAAGCCAACCGACTCAGGGAGGCGCTGCTGGACACGGAACTGGCGCCGCAGGGGGTCGCGATCCTGGTCCCCATGCACTCGGTCTACGGCGCCGCGCCCGACGGCCGCCCGGAGCGTGAAGCGACCGCGCTCGCCGCGGACCTACTGGAGCGCCATTGGACGCCGTTCATGGTGCCGGAGGAGTGCATCGTCGAGGGCAAGGAGGACCTGGGCCGCTACGACGCGATCGTCGCGCCATGGGCCGCCAATGTGACGGACGCGCTGCAGGGGAAGCTCGAGGCCTGGGTGCGCGACGGAGGCACCCTCGTCGCGTCCGGGCCCTTCGGCCTGTTCGACCCCTGGGGCAATCCGACGGGCACGCTCATGCATACCGCCTTCGGCGACCTCGATCTGAGCTACGACCGGGAGGCACAGACGTGGGCAGGGAGACCAGCGAAAGGCGACATCTCCGAGAACGTCTGGCGCGCGGCGCTGGGGGAGGGCCGGGTGGTACTGAGTCCGGCGCCGTTCGGCGAGGGGAAGCGGGAGGCGGCCGTATCGTCAGCGGTGAGTGAGGCCATCCCCCTGCAGCCGGTGAACACCGACATGGAGAACGTCGAGCTGCTCCTGCGGCGGAACGCTGCGGGGACCAACTACCTGTTCGCGATCAACCTGTCCGCGCGGGAGCCTCAGGCCGGCGTCATCCGCGTTGCCGGACGTTTCCCCGAGATACGCGAGCTGTCTGTGGAGGGGCACCCAAGGGTGCCGGTGACACTTGAGGGTCAGGTCACGCGGGTTCCGGTCCGGCTTGAGCCAGGCGACTGCCTGTGCTTCGAGCTGGGCCGCGCGGATTAGCGCGAATGTCCGAGCCTGGCGTAGTCCGCCAGAGAAGAGCAGGGGGCGGCCCATACGAGCCGCCCCCTCAATACCGTCGAACGGCGGGGCTCCGCCCCAGGCTGCGTGCTGTTCTCCGGGCAGGCTCCCGACCGGTTATGCGGTCACTACATGCTCGCCTTGATGTCGTCCAGTGCATCGTTGACGACCTGCTGCTCGTCTTCAGTCAGCTCGCCAAGCGTCTCCCTGAATGCGGCGACTTGCTCCTCCATCTCGGCCTTCGCCGCCTGGATCTCGGGCGCGTCTCCCATCTCGGCCATCTGCTCTTCGGCCTCCGCCATCTGGGCGTTGAACAGGCCGGCCATCACCTTGATGCTCACTGCGGCCCACTGCTCGGCGCTCTCGAAGCCGTGGCCTTTCACTGCATCGTCCAGCTCGGCACTGGCGGCCATCCCCTCCAGCGCAGCTTTGAGCGAGGCCGGATCGTCGCCCCCCTCGTCGCCACCCAGGTCGTCGAGAAGGTCCTTGATCTCCTTGTCCTCCACGCAGGCGATCCACTGATCGACTAGCTCCTTTGTCAGCACCACCTCGGTGATCGCCAGCTCAGCAGTCTCCGCCTCGACTACCTCGGGTTGCTCGGCCTCGATCACGGCCGACGACTCGGGCAGAACGCTCGTGTCGGGAGGCGGCTCCGTCTTCTTGGGGCATCCGACCAGCATCGCTGTTGTCAGGATCACAACCGCGAGTGCGACGCACAGGCACGGCTTTGGTACGGTCATTCGTTCACCTTTCCCGTTGTGATGCGGCCGCAATACCCGCAAGCAACCGGTCGGCGCGCCTGCCCGCATTGCGGCCGTCCTCAGTGGCAACACCCGACGTTTGTCCGTCGCCTTCGCATTCCCCTTCCCGACGGGCCTGGTCCGGTCTATTCACGACGAACGTCGCGGGCAACCCGCTCTTTTGAAAAAGAGCCGGTTTCCCGCGCCCTTCCGGCAGAAAACTCTGTTTCAGTGTCGGCGCTTGCCGTGAAGCACACTGTGCTGCAGATGGCCCCACTCCGGGAGCACGGATGCTCGTCGGGAACGGCTTCCCCGCCGTTGTAGGCGGTTCGGACCACACTGCATCGTGAATGATGCGGGCTAGTGGCCCGGTACCGAGGGCCGGGGAACAGCCTGTACGACGACGTCAGCGTCCAGCTTCAGTAACACCCACGCGTTGCGCGCAGACCCGTACCCGAACCGCGCGCATCCCAAGTGAGAGGGGCGCACCGCAAGGTGCGCCCCTCCATTCCACTATGGCGACGTCTACGCTGCGAACTGCTACTCCTTCGGCCGGATGATCAGCCAGACGATGAGCGC
>CBFDAZ010000587.1:0-4080 GCA_965602825.1 uncultured bacterium | reverse complement strand
CAGGCTTCATCCTCGTAGTAGCCCGGCAGGCCGATCCAGTGGCGGACGCGCCCCTCCGTGGGCCGCCAGATGTGCCAGCCCCAGTGGTTGAGGACCGGACGAGGTGTTGAGGGGTCGGCCTCGTGTCCGACCAGCCCTCCGTCGGGCGTCGGCTCGAACTCGGCGATGTACTGCTCACATGTCCCGAAGGTCTCCACCCACGTCAGAACCTTCATCCCGCGAGACCGCATCGCCTCCGCCCTTGGCCCTTGCACGAAGTAGCGGCAGCGGGCGCCGTGGATCCCCCAGCAGGGATCGTCGGCAATCCCCGACAACCAGCTATCCGCGCCGACGGCGAGCGCTACCTCGGGATCGCTCGCCTGTACGGTGGTCGGGTAGTCGTCCCACCAGGGTGCTCCGCCACACGGCACGATCAACACGCCCAGCACGCACAGCAAAGCTGGCATCATTGAGGCTACCTTCCGAGCCGGGCGGCTGCAGAGCATTCGCGCCCGGCTCCTGAGACATTTCCTCAGGTACAGCGCTCTCGTCCTCTTCGGACCGCCGAATAGGTATTCGAGTGGGGGAGGGTGAATAGACGCACATGCGCTGGAAGAACGGTAAGCAATGGGTCTACTCAATCACGTACGACGAGGGCTGCGCGGCGCTGATGGACCATGCAGTCCCTGTACACCGGCAGTTCGGCGTCCCCGGCCATGTGGCGTTGGTGGCAAGCCAGGTGGGCATCCCTCGGAACGTTCCCGGGAGCAGCTACGACGGGATGATGATCCTGTCGAAGGGGCAGATCCACGACCTTGTCGCCGAAGGCTGGGGCATCTCGTGTCACGGCATGACCCATGCGGGAATCACGCCGGAGAACGCGGGTTACGAAGTGGTTGAGGCGCGGGAGGTTCTGGAAGACGCCACCGGACTTCCGGTCTCGATCTTCTGCGTACCGGGCAACAACGAGGGCTATCCGCCGGCACGCGCCGTGGCCGAGGAGGCGGGCTACGAGGCGATCCTGACCATCTACGACGATGTGAACACCTCCGAGACGGAACTCCTGCGGCTGCATCGCTGTCCCGTGCACACCGAGTACCCGCCGCCCTTCTACTCGGCCTTCGATCCCTACAAGCGGCTGCACCAGGCCATCGACGCCGGGGGCTGGGTCATCGACTACTGCCACTGCCCGCTGCCAGGCAGGACGATTCATCCGTGGAAGGACTGCACGCTGGAGCAGCTCGCCGAGCGCTTTGACACGGTCGCACGCGTCGGTGGCGACGACGTCTGGCTCGCCGAGCCGAATGAGGTCGTGGACTTCTTGCTCCGGCAGAGGGAGGGCTGACATGCCACCGCCAGCCGAACGGGCCAAGTACGGAGCCGCAGCTCAAGAGGGGTTGACCGGGCAAGTCCCCGCTGCCTTCCCGCGTACCATGGGTCCCAACTGCCTCAAGTACCTGCAGGAGGTCGTTGAGAGCGGGCTCACCTGCGACATGGTGGGACGCTTCGAGCAGGCCTTCGCGAGCGAGATGGGTGTGAAGCACTGCATCGCCACGCCAGGTTGCACCCCGGCATTGTCGGTGCTTGCGGCGGCCTTCGACTTCGACCCGGGTGATGAGATCATCGTCAGCCCCGTCACCGACTATGGCACGATCCAGGGCCTCGTCAGAGAGAACTGCATCCCGGTTTTCGCCGATACAGAGCCGGGTAGTGTGAACCTCGGCGCGGGGACGATTGAGCCCTGCATCACGGAGCGTACGCGCGCCATTCTGGTCGTCCACAAGACCGGCATCATCTGCGACATGGACCCGATCAACGCGCTGGCGGAGAAGCATGGACTGATTGTCTACGAGGATGCCTGCCAGGCCGTGTTCGGTGAGTACAAGGGCCGGTTTGCCGGTACGCTCTCGACGGCAGCGGGCTTCTCCTTCGATGCTGAGAAGACGATGGGCTCCGACGTCGGCGGCTGTGTCGTCACCGATGATGACGACCTGGCGGAGAGGCTCCGCTTCGTCGGCCAGAGCCGGGGCGCGGTGCAGGAGCCCGGGTACGGCCGGCGGCACGCCGTCCCCGGCTATGCTTACCGCATGACGCAGTCAACGGCGGCGATCTGCCTGGGGCAGCTCGAGATCATCCGCGAACAGGTCGCTCACCGCGACCGGATGATCCGGCTGCTGACGGACCTGATCGCCGAGATACCGGGCGTTCGGCCGCTTCCCATTCCGGAGTACTTGAATGTCTACTCGCCATGGATGTTCGGCATGAGCATCGACACGGGGGCCTTCGAATGCTCAACGAATGAGTTTGCCGAGCAACTGGCGGATGCGGGCATTCCGGGCGCCGGCACGGGCCGGTACTACCTGATGCCGGAGGCGTGCACGTTCCTCGAAGAGAACGCGCGCGCAGGTGTCTATCCGTACTCCATGCCGCCGGCATCGAGGAAGTACCACTACGGCGCCGACGCCTGCCCGACCGCAAAGGCTTTCCTTGAGACCTGGATTCGCTGGTCGACCTTCTGCGAGAAGTACCAGCCGGAGCACTGCGAGCTGGCGGCCAAGATCGTCCGCGAAGTCGCCGATCGCAACCGTCTCTGATGTGAGGCAGGCATCCTCGGCTGCCGCGGTTCGGAGCAACTGGCCATGCCCCGGTGGGGCACCCGGAAACGATGAAGATAACCGCTGGGCCACCGGGGCGGAGCTGGAGCTCCGCCCCCACGAACGACTGACGGATCTTCGGAGTAGGGCACGGAGTTGCGAGATCCCATGCTGACACTCCCCGGCCGTTACTACCGGACACTGCCCATCGACGACATGCAGTACGAGACCGAGGAGCTGGAGCTCGATCCCGTTCGGACCTCGCTCGTGGTGATGCACTGCTGGAACATCGGCTGCGAGGACGGCCCGGGGATCGATCCGAGCTTCTGGGTCGGTATGGGCTCACGAGAGGCTCTGACCGAGGCTGGACGTATCATGAGGGAGGTCATCCGGCCGTGCATGGACGCAGCACGCAAGGCCGGGGTCCTGGTCTCTCACGTCGAGTCCGAGGGCATCGCCGCCAAGCACCTGGAGGCGCAGGAGGACACCGATCCTGCGCCGCAACCGCCAGACACGCCTCCGCCGGTGGTGCCCGGCTGGCGCGAGCGGATCGTGGGCCGCTCCCACGGCCAGGACTACGCCACCCGGTCGCCGTATGCGCGCATGGACCGGGCGAAGATCGTTGAGCCGCTGCCCCGTGAGCCTTTCGTGTACCAGACCGCGCAGTTTGATCGTGCGCTCCGGCGGCGGGGGATCGAGAACCTGATCTACACCGGCTTCGCCACCGACATGTGCACTCTCCGCGCGCCGGGCGGAATCGAGCCGATGGCGCCGTACGGTTACCGTCTGTTCCTGATGCGCGACGCGACACTTGGGGTGGAATTGCCGGACACGTTCGATGAGCTCGTCGCCACACGCTGGGGCGTCCGCTACTTCGAGACGCACCATGGCGATACCGTGCTGAGCGGGGACTTCATCGAGGCGTGTGAGGGGCTGACGTAGGTGTGCTCCGGGCGGACCACCTCGTCCGCGTCCATATCACCGACCAGAGCGGGAGACTGCCGGGATGATACGAGTCCTCCTCTGCATGCCGTTCCTTGGTCTCGCTGTCGCCATCCCTGCCGGAGCGGACATCACGTTGCCCCTCGCGGTCCGCGGCTCGCGGGCCATCCTGCTGCGGCCCGATCCGGGTCCGCTGACGATCCGCATCGAGAAGCGTGACCTCAATATCTACGAGGGCCCGGACGAGTTGACGGCCCATCTCCTCGATCCGTCCGGCGAGGAGATGGCGACTCTGAGGTTGCCCGATGACGGCAGCGCCGAGAAGAGCGGACGTGCGAAGGAAGTGCAGTCGGGGGAAATGTCCGTCACGTGCGAACTGCCGGGCACGTACTGCCTGGCGATTGCCTGCGGCGGGGATCTCATCTTCGGCATGGAGACATCGTGCGACCGGCTCATGATTGGCCAGGGAGTGATGCTGAACGAGGGGAGCGTGTCAACCCGAGTGTTCTTCCAGCCGCCAGATGGTGAGTTCGACATCACGGCCCAGGCGCTCCACTCTCCCGGC
>CBFDAZ010000586.1:0-4080 GCA_965602825.1 uncultured bacterium | reverse complement strand
TCTGTCGATCAACGCGGAAGGCACCGTCGTAACGATGGGGCGCGCAACGCTCGTGGGGTGCGGAACGTCCTTCCCCAACATCCTCGCCATCCAGGGACCGATCCGCGCGCGCGATGGGCCGACGGGCACGATGACCGAGATTGGGGGCTTGGACATCGGCTTCCAGGTGACCCCGCTCGACCGAGCCATTGTCCTTCCGACCACGATCCGCGCCAGCATTCCGACCATCGGCTGTGCCAGAGATGGCCGCGTAGTGGTGGAGGGCCTCATCCCGCGGCAAACCTACGTCTGGACTGTCATCACGGATAAGGACGGAGGCCGGACCTACAGCCGCCCTTACACGGCTGATGCGTCGGGCCAGGCGGTCATCCCGGACACGAAGTCGCAGATCACAGCCGAACTACTGTCCGGACCGAACAGCCGCATTGCGCTGTACTGCAAGCACTGGGAGTGGGGATGGTTCCCCCCTGGCCCGCCGGTCGCCCCGGTCGGGCCCGATCCCCGCCAGCGTGGCCGGCTCAATGTACTGGTTGTTCAGGGCCCAATTCGCATCGCGAACGGCCATACCGGACAGACCACAGAGATCGGTCGGCTGCGACTCGGTTTCGAGGTCCTCGGGGACGGCGCCGTCGTCGCGCCCGGACAGGTCAAGCTGAACATCCCCACCAACGGCACGATCGGCGATCCGCGGGTGATTGCCAGCGGCCTGGCCCCGGGCGACTTCGCGAGGACAGCCATCATTGATGCCAGCGGCGCCAGCACCAAGAGCCGCATTGCTGAGGCTGATGGTTCCGGCAAGGCCGCCATCGCGCAAGCCCTGGGCGGTATCGGGGCAGGTCGTCTGTCCGGTCCGAAGAGCCAGATCGCCCTTTCGTTCGCCCGAACCGACGTAGATGGCGACGGCTACCCCGACGTGTTCTGACCCTCAGCCTCGAACATCCGCGTGGCGCAGGCTTCCAGCCTGCGGCCGTCCTATCTTCATCGTCTCCCGATGCCGCCTCGCGGCATGAGCGACTGCCTCGAGGATTTCGGATTCCCCCGTGCCCGCGGGTCTCCTGACCCGCGCCGTTCAGGCCGTTCGTGGGTCGGGTTTCCCAACCCGACACCGCCCCATCTTCATCGTTTCAGGGTGCCGCAACGCGACATGGAGAGTAGCCTCGAAGATGCGCCAGTCGTCCGTGACGGCGCAGCTCCTGCTGCGCCACTGTGGCTAATGGGCATCTCCATGTTCCCTGCCTGCGCAACGACTCAGGAAGGACACGCCGCCACCCGTGCTGAACGGCTATCTGCGCACCGTACGCCGCGACGTGCGCCAGGACCCCCGCCACCGTGATCATCGACGGCCACGTTCACCTCCACAGCAGGCCCGGCCCAGTCCGCGAGTGCGTGGACGAACTCCTGCACTTCGCCGACAAGTTCGGCATCGACAAGCTCTGCCTCTCCCTGGGACGTGGACGCTACCAGGAGCCGACTCCCGACCAACTCCGCGAGCAGAACGACGAGGTCGCCGAGGCGCTGGCGTACGCACCGGACCGCCTCATTGGCTTCGTCTACCTGAACCCGGTCCACACCGAGGCCTCCCTCAGCGAGATCGAGCGGCACGTCGTGGAAGGCAGCATGCAGGGCATCAAGCTCTGGGTCGCCTGCCGGTGCAGTGATCCGCGGCTCGATCCCCTCGCCGAGCGGGCCACCGAGCTTGACATCCCGATCCTGCAGCACACGTGGCTCAAGGCGACGGGCAACCTGCCGCACGAGTCCACTCCCGACGACATGGCCGAGCTGGCCGCTCGCCATCCTGAAGCGAAGCTGATCTACGGGCATACGGGCGGTGATTGGGAGTACGGGATCATGGCGGTGCGGCCCTTCCCGAACGTCTACGCCGACCTGGCCGGCGGAGATCCGACCGCCGGCCTCACCGAGCTGGCCGTTGCCGAACTCGGCCCCGAGCGCGTGGTCTACGGCTCCGATGCCCCGGGCCGGAGCTTCGCCTCGCAACTGGCCAAGGTGCAGGGAGCGGACATTCCGGCGGAGACGAAGCCGATGATACTCGGGGATAACATGCTGCGTCTGCTCGGTCGGACATGAGGGGCAGCGCGTTTGCCCGCGAAGGACGAGCCATGGACACCGCACAGCGCCTCATCGACGTCAACGCCAGCCTCGGGCACTGGCCCTTCAGGATGCTGCGTCACAATACCCCTGAAGGCTTGGCGGTCCTGATGGATGCCCACGGCATCGGTACGGCCTGGGTCGCGTCGCTCGACTGCGTGCTCAACCGCGAGGTGAAGACCGCCAACCTGGCATTCGCCGAATCGATCGCTCGACACCGGGGGCGACTGTTGCCCTTCGCGACGGTGGACCCCAGCTTCCCGACCTGGGACGCGGACATCGACCTCTACTTGGGCGACCTCGCCATGAACGGGTTCCGGACCTACCCGAACTACCACGGCTACACGCTCAGCGATCCGTGTTTCGCTGAGCTTGTGGCCTGCGCGGACGAATACGGCGTGCCGCTCCAGATAGCGGTCCGCATTGCCGACGAGAGGATGCACCACCCACTGATGAAGGTGCCGCCCGTCGATCTGGGTGGTCTCGAGGATCAACTCGACGCAGCGAAGAGCGCGAAGATCGTCCTGCTCAACGTCCGACAGCCCGAGTTCACGACCGCCGCTCGCCTCGCCGAAGCGCACTCCGGGGTCTTCATCGAGATCTCACACGTCGAGTCCATCGGCGGGGTAAGCCGTCTGTTCGAGCGCTTCCCCGAAGAGCAGGTCCTGTTCGGCACGCACGCGCCACTGTTCTACCCCCTGAGCGCGATCCACAAGCTCAAGGAAGCGGACCTCACAGCGGAGCAACTTGACAGCATCTCAGGGAGCAATGCCGAGGGAGTTCTGGGGTCCTTGTGACGAGTTGGCGGCGCCCCGAGGGCCTGCGGACCTACTCCGCGCCGGTGCCCCGCTCGCCATCCGCGTGCTTCGCCACGCCGTAGACGTCAAGCTGCAGGCAAACGCGCTGCAGTAGGCCGACATGGATCGTCCCCGACCAGATCAGCAGCCGCAAACGGGTCGGGGAGACCCACTCATCGATCATGACGAACGCCCGGCTCGTGCCCCACGGCTTCCCCTCGGACATGACGCGCACCGAGCGGATCCAGAGGCCGCCAACCGCCGGCTCGAGGGACGCTCCGTGATCTTCGTCTCCCTTGCTCACGCGGAACAGGTCGAAACCGGATCCCAGCCTGTCGGGGCGAACAGCCACCACGTAGACGTCGGGAGTCAGCATGTGGGCGAGCCGCTGGCCGATCGACATCTGCGACAGAACCTGAGCGTGCGTCCCCAGCGCGAAGACCGCTAGCGGCAGATACGTCTCGCCCCGAACCAGCGACACGGTCGGCGGGTTCGAACTCCCCGCCTCGGGCTTCACGGGAACAACCGTCACACAGGGGGGGACGCTCTCCGGCCTGTCTTCGGCGTCGTCTTGCGGTTGGGGATGTGTGGCCGCCTCGAAGTCCAGTTCCACCCGCCCGCCGCTCAACTGCTGCAGTGCTTCGGCCACCGGCGCAAAGTCCGCCCGCTCCTCGTCCCCAAGCGGAGCGAAGGCCAACGTCATCTGGTTCACGTCCGGCAGGCCCGTTGTGTGGAACGGTATCCCTGTGTCGGCGCCCGGCCCATCGTTCGGCTGCGACCACAGCGGCATGGCTGGAAGCAAGAGCAGGCCTGTGAGTGGGAGCAAACACCGACTTGCCGTGCGCAGATGCAGACCCAGAGCAATCATCTCCTGGCTCGCACGTCCGGGTGGATGGGAAGACGCGCCCCTCTGCCATGAGTACGCATCTGGCGGGCGACAGGTTGACAGGATCGCCGGCCGGACCTTGGCGATACCGGGTGACTTGATGTATAACATTGCGGTTGCTGCGCTTGGTCGCTGGCGACCCGAGCGAGTTGCGCTCTACCCGTCCCGGATGTGGTGCTTGTCCCCGGCAACGTGTCCTGCCAGCCCCGGCCTGCTCGGCCCGACAAGGTCCACTCGCTAGAGGAGTCCTGATGTTCCGAAACCTGGGGAGTCTCCTGTCCGCATGCGGCG
>CBFDAZ010000585.1:0-4120 GCA_965602825.1 uncultured bacterium | reverse complement strand
GACGCCGAGACAGACGAGCGACACGATGATCGAGGCGATACAGACGCCAAGAACGACGCAAAGCAGGGAGCGCCAGAACTCCAGACCGAACACGGATGCCACGATGGACCCCGTCCAGGCCCCCGTAACGGGCAGCGGAACGGCAACGAAAAGCGTCAACGCGAAGACCCCGTACTTCCGCACGGCTTTTTCCCGCTTCCGGGCGCGCCGGAGCAACCAGCGGATGAGGCCACCGATGACCGGCTTGTCGCCGAGGTACTTCGAGGCAGGCTCGAACCACAGAAGCACGGGCACCACCGATAGCACGTTGCAGGGGATGCCAAACAGCAGCGTCCACCACAAGGGAAGCCCCAGTGCGAGCCCGGCTGGAATGCCACCTCGGATCTCGCTGACCGGCAGCGCTGAGAGGATGGCCACGACCAGGATGGGAGGCACCCCGGCCGAGCTCAGGGCCTCCTGGAGTTGTTCGCTCATTCATCAGGCTCCGGCAGCATGGGCGGAGTGGGCGGCTGGGATCGTGGACCGCAATCGAGAGCACCGCGACGTTCACCAAGGCGCCTCTGCACTCCTCCTGTCGGCAGGGACTGGGCCCACCGGGCGAGAAAGGGAGGGGAACGGAAGCAACGCCCGGAGGGATAGGGGACCATGTTCTCACTTGTCCTTCGCTCTGTGATGGTGCTGTCGCTGCTGTTCGGTCTGGCCTTTGCCGTGTCGATGGCCGCCATGTGGGCCATCGGCGCCTCGTGGGTCTTCGCTCTGATCTTCGCGATTGGCCTGCTGGGGCTGCAGTTCCTGATCGGCCCGTGGATCGTCCAGTGGATCCACAAGATCGACTGGCGCGACCCGCAGACGGTCGATCCGGAGCTTGCCACTTTCATCGAGGCCATCTGCCTCCAGAAGGGCCTTCGGGTCCCCCGCTTCGGGATCATCCACGATGGCAACCCGAACGCCTTCACCTTCGGCCACTACCCGGGGAACGCCCGGATGGTCGTGACGACGGGGTTGCTGGAGATCTGCGACGACCACGAGGCGCAGACCGTTGTCGCCCACGAGATCGGCCACATCGTGCACTGGGACTTCGTGGTGATGACGCTGGCCGCCGCGGTGCCGATGGTTCTGTACGTCATCTACCAGTTCGGCTTCCGCGCCTCCCGGGGACGCGGGAAGAGCGGTGGCGCTATGACAATGGTAGGGTTGACCGCGTTCATTGCCTACATCATCAGCCGGTACATCGTGCTGTTCCTGAGCCGCGTGCGCGAGTACTACGCGGACCACTTCGCCGCCGACATCACGCGCAACCCGAACGCGCTGGCGGCGGCGCTGGTCAAGATCGCCTACGGCCTGGCCCGCACCGCGCAGGAGCAGGAAGACGAGCAGGGCGCCCGCAAGCCGGCTCTGGCGGCCGCCGGTGGCATCGGCACCCGGTCGCTGGGGATCTTCGATCAGAGCTTCGGCGCCTCCCTCGCCCTCGCCGCCGCCGGCTCGTACTCCGAGGGGACGGGCTACTCGCACGACGTCACCATCCAGGCCATGCGCTGGGACCTGTGGAACCCGTGGGCGTTCCTGTGCGAGGTCTCCTCCACCCACCCTCTGCCAGCCAAACGCATCAAGGCGCTGGAGAAGATCGCCTGGGAGTTGGGACAGGAGCCGGTCTACGACCTGCCCGAGCCCGAGGAGCGCCCGGAGAGCTACTGGGATGAGTTCCTGGTGGACATCGTCGTTGGCTACATGCCGGTGATCGGGCTTCTCGGCGGAGTCGCCATCGGCCTGGGGCTCGGCCTGACGCTCGGATGGTCGGCGGCGCTCGTCGGCATCGCGATCTTCGGCTTCGGGGTTGGTTCGCTCATCCGCATGCGTTTCGCCTATCCGAAGCAGGCCTTCCCACCGAAGAACGTGGTGGACCTGGTCGGAGAGATCAAGGTCAGCAAGGTCCGCAGCATCCCCTGCTCGGTGCGCGGGACGATCATCGGCCGGGGCATTCCCGGGCTCTACTGGTCCGAGGACCTCGTCCTGCGCGACAAGACCGGCTTCATCCGCCTCGACTACCGGCAACCGATCCGTCTGTTCGAGTTCCTGTTCGGTCTCTTCCGCGCGGAGAAGTTCATCGGCCAGGAAGTCACCGTGGAGGGCTGGTACCGCCGCTGGCCCGCCCCGTATGTGGAGCTCTGGCAGCTCCGCGACCGGCAGGGCGGCGTCCAGACCTCCTACAACTGGGCTGTCGGCTTCTACGGGAGCCTACTGGCCATCGCAGTAGGTCTCCTTGTTGGAATCATCGGCCTCGTGCTGCAACTCGGGAGCATCTAAGCCAGGCCGCCGTTGGCCGTCCGTAGGTCGGAGCGCCTGCTCCGACGCCGTTTCGATCACCGCCAGGAGTCACCGCGCCATGCAGATCGTCAAGTTCCTACTCCCTGAGGTCGGTCGAAGGGTCGGCATCATCGAGGGGAGCGACGTCGTCGATGTGACCTCCCCCAACCTCCCGCACCCGCTGAGCCTGGTGCAGCGCGCGTGCACGGCCGGCGTGCCACTGGCCGAGGTCGGCTCGGAGGCGCTGGACGCTTCTGCCGGCGAACGTTTCCCGCTGGCTGATCTCGACCGGGCGCCCGCGCCGGACGTCCCCCACCTGCTGGCACCGATCGACGCGCCGGAAGTCTGGGGAGCCGGCATCACCTACGAGCGCACCGCGACCCGCTATGACGAAGGCGCGACGGAGACGATCTACACCCGGGTCTACCACGCGGACCGGCCGGAGCTGTTCTTCAAGGCCACCGCCGCCCGCTGCGTCGGCCCGAATGCCCCGATCGCCATGCGCAGCGACTCCGCCCAGACGGCCACCGAGCCCGAGTTGGCCGTAGTGCTCGGGCCGCAGGGCGAGGTGCTGGCCCTGCTCTGCTGTAACGACGTCACCGCCCGCGACATCGAGTACGAGAACCCGCTCTACCTGCCCCAGGCGAAGATCTACGCTGGCTCCTGCGCCATCGGGCCCTACCTCACGACCCCCGACGCGGTACCCGGCCCTCACGCGCTTGAGATCACCTGCACCATCGAGCGCGGCGGCGAGAGCTGGCAGGGCAGCACGAACACGAGCCGCATGAAGCGCACGGTCGAAGACCTGGCCTCGTGGCTGACCCGCCACAACCCTATCCCCGCCGGCACGGTCCTGACCACCGGCACGGGCATCGTTCCCCCCGAGGAATGGTGCCTGCAGGAGGGCGACGTCGTCACCATCGAGATCGAGGGCCTGGGGAGGCTATCGAATCCGGTCAGACGGCGGGACCTCAGGACCTGAGGAGCAGTCGCTCACGCCGCGCGGCGGCACCCGGGAACGATGAAGATATGGCGGCGGTCGGGCCTGGAGACCCGACCTACGGACGGCTGGTACGGAGCGGAGAGCCAGGCGAGGCAGTGCAGGGACGCCACGCAATGCCGGGAGAGATGCACTGCAAGCGCGGCCGGCCCCATTTCCCCGACTCACACGGTCAGCAGCAGCTTGGACGCCACAACAGCCAGGATCAGCGCGCCGCAGCGCTCGGCCCACGTGCCCAGGCGGCGCGACACGTAGGCCGCCAGCACCATCCCCGTAGCGGTCATCAGGAAGGCCACCACGCCGACGACCACCGCATAGAGAATCTGGCGCGATTCGAGGCGGCCGAAGGTCAACCCCACCCCAAGGGCGTCGATGCTCGTCGCAATCGATAGGCCGAGCAGCATCCAGCCCTTGGTGGGATTGCAGGTTCGGTCTCTGTCCTCTTCCTCCGCCTTCAGCGACTCGTAGAGCATCTTCAGCGCGATCGCCATCAGGACCGCGAACACAAACCAGTGGTCCCAGGAGCGCAGGTACGGCAGGATCTGCGCCCCGATCTTCCAGCCGATGACGGGCATCAGGAACTGGAAGAGACCGAAATGGAAGCTCAGGCGCAAGCGGGAGCCCAAGTCAGACCAGCAAGCACCCACGCCCAGCGATACCGAGAAGGCATCGAAGCCCAGGGCAATGGCGATACTCAGCAGCTCGATGGATGACATGCTTGCGGCTAGCCCGGGTCATTCACGATGCAGTGTGGTCCGAGGCCCCAACAGCAGCGGGGAGGCCGTTCCCGACCTGCATCCGTAGTCCCGAGGTCGG
>CBFDAZ010000584.1:0-4145 GCA_965602825.1 uncultured bacterium | reverse complement strand
GTCGGGCTCGATGGTCCGCGTCACGCGAGCCATCGCCTCGCCGGCCTCAACCGGATCGGCGAACTCGCCCGCCCCCACGGCGGCACATACTGCGGTCCCAAGCGCCGTGGCCTCGGGTTCTTGCGTGAGGCGGATGGGGATCTGACAGGCATCGGCGTGGATCCGGAGCCACAGATCGCTGCGCGTTCCGCCGCCGCAGGCGTAGATGGCCTCGGCATCGAAGCCGGCCTGCTTGAGGTCCTCCAGAATGTGCCGGGTACCGAAGGCCGTACCCTCGTACACCGCCCGGAAGACGTGCGCGACGGTATGCCGGAGGCTCAGTCCCCACAGCGCGCCCCGGGCGAGCGGATCGCGGATGGGTGTCCGATTGCCCTGGAAGTAGTCGATCAGCACCAGGCCCTCGCACCCGACCGGCACCTCAGCCGCCTCCCGATCCAGGACTTCGTAGATATCGATTCCCTCGCTCTTGGCTTGAGCTGCCTGGCCGGCCGCGAAGTTGTCGGCGAACCACTTGACGATCGAGCCGGTAGCGGTCTGGCCGCCCTCGAGGACCCAGGTGTCCGGCAGGATGCAGTCGGGATACGGCCCCCATACGTGAGAGTCAAACAGCCCCTCCGAGCACAGCGCCATGTGGCAGGTCGAAGAGCCCATCACCAACGCCAAGCGGCCCGGGTGCACCACGCCCAGCCCGAACATCGCCGCGTAGGCATCGATCCCGCCCTGCGCCACCGGTGTGCCGGCCTTGAGCCCGAGGTCGGCGGCGGCGGCCTGAGTCAGCTCGCCCGCACGGTCGCCCATCGAAAGTACCGTGTCAGGCCATTTGCCCTTCAACTCCGCAAGATCGATTGTCTTCAGCAGGTTCTCGGGCCAACCCCCTTCGGGACTGGCGTAGTTCCACTTACAGGTCACGTTGTTGAGCGAGGCCGCCCACTCACCGGTCAGGCGGTACATGAGCCAGTCGGTGCCCTCGATGATCAGATCGGCTTGCTCGTAGACCTCCGTCTCGTTGCGCTTGAGCCAGAGAGCCTTGGGGAGCATCCACTCCGGGGATTCCTGCCAACTGACGTACTTGAGGACCGGGTCCTTGGTGGCGGTGATCTGCGCCGCTTCCTCGTGTGCGCGCTGGTCCATCCAGAGGATTACAGGCCGTAGCGGCGTGCCGTCGCGCTTCGTCACGACGACGGTGCAGGAGGTCCCATCGATACTGACGCCGACGATGTCGGCGGCCCCCAGCCCTGCTTCGGCCAGGCACTTTGGAACGGTCTCCTTCGCGGAATCCCACCAGTCCTCGGCCCGCTGCTCGGCCCAGCTCACGCGTGGGAAGTCGATGGGGTACTCTCGCGAGGCGGAGGCGACCATGTTCCCTTTCAGATCGAAGATCGCCGACCGCAGGCTCTGCGTGCCACAGTCGATACCGAGTACGTAGGGGCCCTGGCTGCTCATGCGGTCCACCTCTCTCGGAGGGAAGCTGCTCTCGGGAGCATGTTCGATGCAGAAGGGGCTGAGGCCTGCACGAGACGGGGCGAACCAGCGCGGAGGAACCCCGACCATTGCTGGCGAACAGCGCGCCTCGAATCACCGCCCACCAATGCAGCACGTCAGACCGATGGACAGGAGAGGGCTTGCATGAAAGCGATCGAGCAGATGGACCTGCCCCAACTCCAGGAGGAGCAGCGCGCCCTTGACGTGATGATCCAGCGGACGTCGCTGGCGATGACGCGTGGCGCTAACTGGCTCATCAGCGAGTTCGGACCGGATGGCCCCATCATGCGCGAGCACGATGTCAGCTACTGCCACAAAGTGACTTGGGGGCTGTTTGAGGACGGGCGGCTGGATGAAGCCTGGCGAATTCTCGACTGGCTCGACGCGAACGCGAAACAGGGCGTGGGCCAGTACTACTTCCCGGAGGAGCCACCCTTCAACCGGGAGATGCAGCGCGTGTACCGGTTCCTGACGTTCGGCAAGGTCGCCGAGGCGCTGAATCACCCGGCCTACGCGAACGACGAGACTCGGGAGGAGGTCTGCAGCTACCTCCACGAGACCGGGGGGTGCTTCGGTCATCCGAGCGAACCGGAGCTGAGAGAGACGCTCAACCCGTTGGTGACCTCGTTCTTTACCGAATGGGCATTGCCCGCGAGGCTGGATGAGCCGGCGAAGAAGAGCGGCGACTTCCTGGCCATGATGACGGAGCTGAACCGCGAGCACCTGTTTTCCGATCCCGGGCGTTTCTACTACGTGTACGACGTAGAAGCGGGGGGCCTCCTTACCGAGCCGCCGGACGGCCAGAACCTGAACTGCGTCGTGGACACAGTGGGAACCAAGCAGCACTTCTACCACATCGGCTGCTCGATGGCCGCACTGGCCGACCTGTACCTGGCTGGCCACGGCGAGAAGTACCTTGATGCGGCGAAGACGCTGTCGGAGTTCGTGGACCGGCTGAACCCGGAGTCGCTGCGCTGGCCGTCTTACTGCAAGGTCGGTTGGGGCGCCGCTGAGCTGTACATGGCCACCGGGGAGCCCGCTCACCGCAAGCAGGCGGCGAACTGCTCGGACATCACCTTCATCGGCGCCCAGACCGAGGCGGGCGGTTGGGAGAACGTGTTCTATCCCGTGAAGGACGAGGGCAACTGGCGACAGATCGTCTACGACGGGCGCGGCCTGGTTCCGTCCACGTTGCCCGATGACGGCTCGTCCGCCTGGCTTTCGGGCCACGAGCTCACCGGAGAGTTCCTCGGAGAAATGGGGCGCACGCTCAAGGTGTTCAAGGCGGCGTTGGGCCACGTCGAGCGGCGGATAGCCCAATTGGCCCTGTACGAATAGGCGTCGAAGCTCGCCTGAGGCCGCCGCGGCACCGTCGGCTTCAGGAGTGTGCCTCCTACACGGAGGAATCCCCGCACCCGTGCAGCCTGTCCATGCCTCGCAAACGTCAGAAGTCGGCAGAACGCAGGAAGGAAGCGACTGCCCGCAAGCAACTGCTGTTGCCGAGCACGGCTGGCTCTCATGTCGAGCTGTGTGCACCGTCGCTCGACGATCCCTTCCTGCGGCGCTTTGTTCCCGACGATTCTGATCCCGACACCCTCCTGAGAGACTCACACGTGCTCGACTGGCGGGGCGCCCCCGCGGAAAGCACGATAGCGGGCATCGACCAGATTGCGGACCGTATCATCTGCGGGGATGCTCTGTCGGTGCTGTCGCGGCTGCCGGAGCGGTCGGTCGCCTGCATCATCACCAGTCCGCCCTACTGGAACTTCGTGGACTACGGGCTGGAGGGGCAGATCGGGGCCGGTTCGTACCAGGAGTACCTGGACGAGCTGCTCGAGGTCTGGCGTGAGTGCGAGCGCGTGTTGCTTCCCAACGGCAAGCTCTGCATCAACACGCCGATCCTACCGATCCCCAAGGCGGTCATGCCCGATCAGCATACCCGCCACCTGAAGAACCTGAATAACGACATCGAAGCGACGATCCTGACGCAGCTATCGCTGGAGCGGTTCAGCCTCTACATCTGGCAGAAGCAGACGACCGAGAAGATGTTCGGGTCGTATCCGCATCCGCCGAACATCTTCGAGCAGAACACGGTGGAGTTCATCAACGTGTTGGTGAAGCCCGGGAGCCCGCGGGTTCTGCCGGCCGCGTTCAAGCAGGCCAGCCGCCTGACGGAACGCCAGTGGCTGAACCTCACTCGCCAGGTCTGGCACATGTACCCGGAGGACGTGCGTCGGGCCCATCACCCCGCGCCTTTCCCGGAGGCGTTGGCCAATCGCCTGATCGCGATGTATACGTTCGGCGCCATCGAGGAGGGTGGGATCGATTTTCCGGGCGATTTCGTACTGGATCCCTTCAACGGGACGGGGGCCACTTGCGTGGCCGCCAAGAGGCTCGGGCGCCGGTACGTCGGCATCGACCTCTCGCCGCACTTCTGTGCCACCGCTGCCGAGCGCCTCGGCCGGACGAGGCGAGACGGCCGGATCTTCATGTGCCGGCGGGATCGACCTTCGCGCAGGTCGGCGGACGAGGATTCCGACGCCGAGTAGGCTAACTCGGGGCAGTCGTGCATGCCGCGAGGCGGCATCCTGAAACGATGGAGATATGACGGAGTCGGGCCTGCCCCGACCTCCGTCCCGCAACGCCGGGACGGAGCCGGGGTC
>CBFDAZ010000583.1:0-4170 GCA_965602825.1 uncultured bacterium | reverse complement strand
CCGCCCTTCACGTCTATGTAGAAAGCCGCACGGGTCGTCTCACCCTATACCAACTCGGCCGGCAGTTCGGTCTCTACGAGCGTCCAGTCCGTAGTTCCGGCCGGGATTGAGGCCGTTCCGTCAAAGCGGCCCTGCTCCTCGTCTTCCGTCGCCGCCAGGCACCACGTCGTAATCCACTTGTCCGGCCCAAACAGGGCCAGGTTGACGCTCGCCACGCAGTCGGCCAGCTCCTGCGCCTTGACCCACAGCCTCAGCCTCACCGGGCGACCGGTTTCGGGCGTGACCCGCCAATGCACGAGGCGGCGGTCGAAGGGGCCGTCGAAGCGGAGGCTGCCGGGCACGCGGTGTCCCACCTCGGAGTCCCACGTGTAGGCGCTCGTACGCTCCGGAGCCCACTCCAGCAGGTGCCCCAGGGCAAAGGCCCCATCGCGGATCAGGTTCGGTTCGCCTACAGTCACGGTGGCGGTCCGCCGGATCTCTGCTGGCTCGAGAAGTCCGAGCATCCCTCGGCTGAGTGTCACCCGTACGACAATCACGCCCGAGCCGCGCTCGCAGTCCGGGGGCGCGGTCACGACGATCCGCGCCCGTTCGCCGACGCGACCCTCGAGCGCTTCCACCGAGGCCGGCAGCCGTGTCTCCGGCTCAACGTGGATGCGAGCTCTTTGCGGAGCAGTGACGGTCATCTCGCCGGCCTCGCCGGGTGCCAGCGCGAGCGTCTCCGGCTCGACCCTCGTGCCACTCTCAGCCCGCGCCAGGCCTGCCATCTGCCGACTTCCCTCGATGTACAGCACCCCGCGTGCGAAGTCGAGCTGGGTCTCCCCTGCCTTGCCGGAGGCCAGCTCATTCGTGAACATGTCCCTGACCACGATCTGCTCGCCAGGGAGACAGCCCAGTTCCGTGGCCGCAATGGGCCGGTCAGGCCGGTCGTGCCACACGACAGCCACCGGGCCCTCGAAGGAGACCTGGTGCAGGTCGCGGGCGATGTCCGCCCGTCCGAGACACTTCCGCCCGTCAAGCTGCCGGGCGACACCCGCCAGGGCCGCGTAGGACAGCTTCGGCAGGAAGCCCAGGTACAGCACCCCGATCCCGGCATCCCAGGTCCATTGTGACTCGCTCGCGGCGTCACGCGGATCGTAGGTGCAGAACCAGAAGGCCTTCATCCCGGGGTCGAACGATAGCGCCTGAGCGTAGTTCGCGACCAGTACCCCTGCCTGCTTCCTCTCGGAGCAACCGAACCGGGCCGAGTACTCGGGGCTGAAGTCATACGCCGTCCCGCCGAACTCATTGATCCAGAGGGTCTTCTCGCCCATTCCGTGCTGGCGAATGATCCTGCGCCGCTTCTCGATCTCACCGGCGAAGTCGGCCGGTCCCGCGTAGGTATGGACGGTCGCGACATCCAGGTACTCCCCGGCGCCCAGGCGGCCCACGTTCTCCAGCCACTGCTCGTTCCCCGCCTGGGAAAGACCATCAATGACGCAGTCCGGGTCCGCGCGCTTCGCCGCTTCCCAGGTGGCCTTGAGCATCGCGAGGTAATGCTCGCCCGCAAGGCGTGTCTCCGCGGGCCACATGAGATCGGGTTCGTTCCAGACCTCGTAGTGCGTGAGGCGGCCCTTGTACTGCCTCACCAGCCTCTCGACGTATTCCGCCCATTCGTCCATTCTCTCGGCCGGTGGCACGCCGGACCGCGCGCTACCGGCGACCCAATTGGGAGCGCTGAACAACATGCACTCATACCGCTGGCCGTGGGCCTCCATCCTCCGCAAGGCGGCATCGAGCGCCCGCGTATCCCACTGGCCGGGCTCCGGCTCCTGCGTGCGCCAGGTGTTCTCCCAGGCCAACCACGGACGAAGCCAGTGGACGCCGGCCTTCGCCATCAGGGGCACCTGATACGCATACCACCAGATCTGCTGCTGAAACACGTTGATGCCAATGGCTGACCGATCGGGGTCGATCCGCCGTGGCCGCGGGATGCGGCAGACCCGTAAATTGGCCAATTCGTCTGCTCCCACGAACGCGGTGACCTCGAACACACCGAAGCGGTCAACGGGGACCTCGACCTCCCGGCGGAGCAGTTCCCCTCGATTGCTCTGCAGCCGCACACGATCCCGCCAGAGAGCCTCACCGGAGGCGTAGTCCGTCGCTCGGAGGGAGATCCGTTGGCTCAGCTCGCCCTGCAGATGCCAGCCGACGAGAGTGATTCTCACCGGTTCGTCTTCAGCGAAGACACTGCCGACCCGGTCTGTCAGCAAGCGACAGTGTGGGCCTTCGGCACCGCGGCCGCCTGCCAGCCACAGCGGGGATGCGCGAGTCCCGACGAGCAGGTACATCCCCGCGACGTACCGATCCCCGGTTGTTGCCGGCCCGAGCTGAATGTCGTGCAGTTCGCACTGGTAGACCCCGTCTCCCAGCGCACGCGCCGCCACTCCGCAGGCGAAGCACGCCTCCTCGACTTTGAACAGCAGGTCCTCGGCACTCTCGGACAACGGACTCGCGATCCTCAAATCCGCATGACGCAGATCATCTGGGAACTCCGGGTCACAGCACAGGTAGCCCAGGCGCACTCGCCCTCCGGCGTTGCCCACGAACGCGAAGGCCGAGACCGGTCCCTCCAGGTCAAGTCTCCCGCCAAGCGGATCACGGAAGCGCCACTGCCCGCGACACAGGTCGAGCAGCTCCACGGTGAACGACTGAAGGGGGAGGCCCAGTTCGGGCTGGTTCACCGTCTCGACCGGTCCGCCCGGCGCCAGGAGGGGAGACTGCAGGGCAGTGATCGGCCCGATGCTGACCTCGTGCGGCCCGCCCCGGTGGCCCTGCCAGACACCAAAGCAGAAACGGATTTCCGTCGCGCGCGAGGCGTCAAGGGCGCCCTGTTCGGTGCCGAAGAACGGTCGCGTGTTGTGCGGGCCAAAGGTCACGGTGCGCCACTCGGGTTCGAGCAATACGTCCGTCCCGAAGCTGCCACTATCAGTGCGGAACACGACCTCGAGGCGTTTGGTGTTCTCTGAGCCCTTCAGCCACAGCCGCGCCGCGTTGAATGCCTCGCCCAGCGGCGGCAGCGCTATGGCGAAGGCACACGCCTGCTCGTCGCGCTCGATATCCGGCACCGCGACGCGGATCGCACTTCGACCATCCGGCCCGTTAGTGAATCCAGATTCGGCAGGGATCTTGGTCTCGAAGCGGACCGGACACTCGGCAGCGTCGTCGAATGCCAGCCACTCACGCTCAGTGGTGATGAACGTCGCGTGCGCCGGCACTACCAGTGCGAGGCAGACCGCCAGTATGGGCACAAGCATGGTACACTCCAGCGGAGCCTGTTCGTGGGAACCCACGGCCCTCGGCCCCCACGTTCGACGAGACCACGTATCATCCCCTCTCCCACCTCGTATCCGGCTGGGGCCACGTGCGCGTCCGGGGGTCCGGCCAGTGTGGCAGGGCGTTGCCGTCTGAGCCCCGAGAGGTGCGACAGAGGGTCGCATAGGGCGTGAGCCCGGGGAAGAACCCCGACGGACTGCCGCCCCTTCAGGGCTCAACGTCGCTTGGGGCCGCGCTTCCGGATGGCTTACGCCATCGGCTACCACCTGTCGCCCCCTTCGGGGGCTCGGAACGACCCACACCTGCGACTCGTTGGCCTTTCGATGCACGCAGGCAGCCGCCCATGCCCCGGGCCGGCATCCGGAAACCATGAAGACAGGCGTTCTCCCGGCGCCTTGCGGGCCGCTACGCCGACGGGCCTGGAGACCCGTCGGCACGAACGACGCCGAAATCGCCGAAGCAGCCGTGCATGCCACGCTGCGGCACCCAGAGACGATGTGGACGACAAGAAAACAGGGCAGGGGGCTGTTGAGAAAGCCCCGTCGTTCGGGGACTGACACCATTTCGCCCGTCGCTTCGGCGAAATGGCTGTCTGCCCCCCGGGTTTGAGGGCTTTCTCAACGGCCCCACAGTCCTATGCTCGATGGCATTCGTTGCTCGTGGCGGACGGGGGCGGAACTGGAGCTCCGCCCCCACGAACGGCTCGCAGATCTTCGAAGCGGGTACACCCGCACAGGATTGGCTTGTCCTCGTGGAGAACTCGCAGGGCGTCGGTATGCGACATCTGGCGATCCGCGTCGCCCGAGTCTCTTGGTGTTCGGCGCGGAATCCGTGCTGATTTCGGGGTCTGGGGCTCAC
>CBFDAZ010000582.1:0-4170 GCA_965602825.1 uncultured bacterium | reverse complement strand
TACGACGACGACTACCAGCAGTTCGTCTACCTGCTGGCCAGCACGTACGGGTGGCCCAAGGGACCGATCACCGGCTTCATGCTGTGGAATGAGCCGTGGGAGGGGCTCTCCATCTCCGGCTGGGGCGCGGACATGCTTCGGTACCGCGAGCTGTATCGGCAGATGGGTGACGCCATCTTCCAGGCCCGGGAGGATGCCGGCGTGGAGGTGCTGATCGGCGGGTGCGACTCGTCAACCAACACGTGGGACAAGCTGTTCCCCGACGGCTCGGACGAGTTCCTGCCATACCTGGACTTCTGCTCGATCCACTATCAGGGCCTCTCCGCCCCCGTGCTGTACCCGATGTGGAACCAGCGCCGGCACTACAAGGGGCGGGTGTTGATCTGGGATACGGAGTCGTGGGTGGCGAACACCGAGGATCGGTTTGCGGGCGTGGTAGCCACGAACCGGGCCGCCGGCTACGACCGCGCCATGGGCATCCGGGGGAGCAACGTCACGACGGCCTTGTCGCACAACCGGGTCGCGTACGACACGATCCGGACCGGGGAGGGTACGGAGAGGATCGAGCGCCTCATCGTGAGCTGGCCGGTCGCCGCCGCGGTGGGTGCCGCGCAGCACTTCATCGGGGAGCGGGAGTTCAGGGAGATACTGTTCCGGAAGGGGCTGCCGTGGGTGTATGTCCTCAACGGGCTCGATGGCGAACCGGAGGATGGCACGGTGGTCGTACTGGGCGACATTGAGGCGCTGTTCAGCCAGGGCGGCGTGCTCTACCGGACGGTGCGTAGTCTGGATGAGACCGAGGCCAAGCAGAAGATCAGGCAGCAGCTATCTGAGCTGGCAGCCGACGACGAGGAGCGCCGGACCGAGCTTGAGCGGCAGCTTCGCGAGCCGATGCCCTTCGCCGGAGCCACGATGACGCTGGACGCGCGGAAGGGCGATTTCGCGCTCTACGACTTCTACGGCAACCCGGTGCCCACGAGGCGAGGCAAGATCGTCATTCCACTCGACAGTCGCGGGTTCTACCTGCGTACCACGAGCCGGGCGCCGGGCGCCTTCGAGGCTCTGCTCGAGGCGATACGCAAGGCCCGGATCGAGGGCCTCGAGCCGGTGGAGATGATCGCGCACGACTTCACGGCGCCGATCGAGGGCTCGCCGACGTTGCGCATTCGCATGACGAGCATGCTCAACCGGCCGATCTCGGGGAAGCTGTCGGCCCGGTTCGGCGACCTGAAGGTGGACGCCCCGGCAAGGCTGACCTTCGAGCCGAGAGAGACGAAGATGATCGAGGCCAAGGTCAGCGGAGAATCGTCCCCAGACAACACCTATCCGCTGCGGCTCACCTTCGACGCCGGGAAGGCGGGCATCGCGGTGCACGAGGAGGAACTGCACGTCAACTGGATCAGCCACCGCACGATCCGGGTGGACGGCAGACTGGACGACTGGAGGGACGTCCTGCCCCAGACCATCCGCACCGAGGAGGTCGCGTCGCGCTCCTTCATGGACGAGATGTGGGTGCCGTTCGAGAGGGTCGAGCCGGGCACTTCCGGCGGACTTGCCACGGGGTACCTGGCCTACGACGACAGCCGCTTCTACTTCGCCGCCAAGATCGCCGATGACATGCCGCACCGGGGCACCCTCCGCTTCGAGACGCGCGACCACGACGCGGACTTCTACCCCGAGGTCTCCTACAGCCGCCGGGATGACGGTGAGGAGCTGCAGCAGCACTTCTGGCCCGCAGGCGTAGGCCGGTTCAGCTACCGCCGCTGGCCCGCCCTGCCGTCGGGGTACCACAGCGTCCCAGTGGACAACGTGCTGATCGCGTTCAACGCGATCCCGGCGGAGGAGGATGAGTGGCTGACGCACTTGCCGGGCCGGATGCCTGGCTTCACCGGGTACAAGTGCACGGACTACGAGTTCGCGCTGAACAAGGTGAGCGACGAGTACGGCGGCGGAACGGAGATCTGGACGCTGCAGCGACCCGGCATGCCCCGCAAGCATTTCTACCCGAGGCAGCCCAGGCACCCGCTCGAAGGCCCGGTGAGAGACGGGAAGCTCGAGGTCGTGCACGAGGGCAACACCCGCGTGGTCGAGGCCGCTATCCCCTGGTCCGAGATCCCGCACGTCAGGCAGCAACTCGACAAGGGCCGGACCGTGAAGTTCAGCTTCCGCGTGAACCACGACACAGGTGGGCCGACGATGGAGTTGGCGATGGGCCGCAGTGCCTCCAAACCCAACAGCCAGGCTTTCCACCCGGACTGGCAGGAGCACTGGGCGAATGAGCTGGAGTTCGGGTTCGAGCTGAGCGGACACTGACCCGGTCGGCGTCCGGCGAAGGCTGGACGGCATCTTCGAACGGTGCGGAATGCCCGAGGAGAACCGCGACCATCGTGACTGCGGGAAGCAAACGTGAGTGATTGAGGTTGAGTGACGGCCACGTGCCAATGTGCACGAGCCGCCAGCAGGTGAGCGAAACTGCCGATACCGTCCCAGGGCCGTTCCTCGCGTGAATACCCATCGCAGTGGCGAGCCATCCTGATCGGGCTCGTCTTCAGCTTCTCGGGCTTCTACTTCGGGATGTACGGCTACCAGATCGTGCAGGTGCTGCACTGGAGCACGACGTCGCTCCAACTCGGGAGCGTCCTCGTTCTCTTCTTCGTGGTGGTACTGGCGGCGCCTTTCGGACGCTGGCGGGAGCGGCTGCGCCTCCGGCCATCGGAACTGCTCATCATCTTCACGATCAGCACCATCGCCACCGGGATCGGCGGCCACGGGATGATGGGCTACACCATCCCCATGCTCCCTGCGGCACGGTACTACGCAACACCCGAGAACAACTGGGAGTCGCTCCTCCAACACATCCCGCGCTGGCTGACCGTCAACGACCCGCTGGCTGTTGAGGCATTCTACGAGGCGAACGGAACGCTCTACAGCATGGCAACGCTCCGGGCCTGGGCCGTGCCCTTGAGCTTCTGGCTGCTGTTCACAACGTTGATGGTCCTGGGGACGTGGGCGGTCTGCAACCTGGTCTCCGAGCAGTGGGTCAGCCGCGAGCGATTGACCTTCCCCCTGGCTCAACTGCCGCTTGCCATGGCGGGCGCCGGTCAGTACGGAGGCTTCTGGTCGAGCCGCCTGATGTGGCTGGGATTCGCGATCCCGATGGTGTTGCAGAGCTTCAACTTCGTGAACTACCTGTATCCCACCGTTCCTACAGTATGGCTGAAAGCCCGTCCCGTCGCTCGGAGCCTGGCGGCCATGCCCTGGGCGGCAGCGCGACCCCTGCATATTGCGTTCTACCCGTTCGTCATCGGCGTTGTCTTCATGCTGTCGCTGGAGACCAGCCTCAGTTGCTGGCTGTTCTACTGGATCACCAAGGCCGAACGCGTGGTCTGCGCGGCCGTGGGCCTGAAGAGCTCCGGAACGGGAGCCGGCCAGCTTCCGCTCATCAACCAGCAAGGCACAGGCGCCCTGCTCGCCCTGGCGGCCATGGCCCTGCTGCTCACGCAGCGCAGCATGCGGCAGTCAGCGGAAGCGGACCGAGCTGAGGGCGTGCAGGTTGTCTCGACCAAGGCGAGCGTGGCAGTGTTAGCCATCGCGCTGGCCGGGCTGGTCGGCCTCAGCCGGATGGCCGGCCTGCCGGTGATCGTGGCCGTGGTGTTCTTTGTCCTCCGCTGGCTGATCGCCGTGGCCTGGGCCCGCGTGGCAGCCGAGACGGGCACCGGTTGGACGTCACAGAACACGGCGACCATACAGCACATGATGATCGCGTTCGCCGGGACCAGGCCTGTCCCCGGACAGGGGCTGCCGATGTTCGCCACGTTCGACAACTTCGATGTCTACGGCGATTCGAGGGCGGTCCAGCTTCTGGCATCCCACAAGTACCGCGAGATGGCCGGCATCCCACGGGCTCACCTGCGCAATGCGACGATGGTCGGCATTGTGGGTTCCGTCCTGTGGACCGCCTGGACGCACCTCGACATCTACTACCGGCACGGCGGCGCGATGGCCAAGATGCGGGGCTGGTACACGAGCCGGGGGGCCCAGCCATGGCGCATCCTGGAGGGCTGGATACTGCGTCCCAGGACGACCGACCTGTGGCAGGTCGGCGGCTACGTGTGGGGCGGAGGGATTGCTCTGGTAATAGAGTTGCGGCAAGTCATTGGATCTGGGCCG
>CBFDAZ010000581.1:0-4173 GCA_965602825.1 uncultured bacterium | reverse complement strand
CCATCCGCAGGACAGTGTGCTTCACCGCAAGCACCGACACCGAAACAGAGTTTTCGCCGGAAGGGCGCGGGAAACCGGCTCCTTTTCCAAAGAGCGGGTCGCCCGCGACGTTCGTCGTGAATAGGCCGGATTAGGGTCTCGCCCCATGCGGCGAGCGCCTGTCCCGGTCCCTTGCACTCCGTCGGCGTATCGTTTATACTCATCGCCGCTGTTCGAGGGCCACGGTCCATACATCGAAGCAACAACGCAGCCTACATCGCACCAGGGAAGGAAGATCCACGCATGCAGGAGTCGGCCCTCCTGATTGGCTCCCCCAACGGCCATTCCCCCCTCATCGAATCATGCCTGGCTGAGCTCCAGCTCGACGTGGTCTCGGCTGACACGGGAGAGACCGCGCTCAGGCTACTTGCGCCCGAGCACCATGCCCTGGCTGTGTGCGACCTCCCGCTGGCGGACATGGGCCCCACTGCGCTGGTGTCACAGATCAGGCGCGCCAGTCGGGCCACGTCGATCATCGCCATCGCCGGCCCGCCCCAGGGCCCGGGACTGGCGCAGGTTATTCACGCCGGCGCCGATGAGTGCGTGGCGCGGCCTGTCCACCAGGCGCGACTCATTGAGGTCTTTGCCCGTGGCCTGACGGCGCGGCGGCTGGCGCTAAGCACCGGGCCGTCGGGAGCCGACCCGGAGGAGACACAGACCAGCACCCTGGGAGCCGTATTCGAGGCCGTCAGGCATCTTTCCGGGTGCCTGGAAGCGAAGGACTTTCTCAGTAACGGTCACGCCCGCAGCGTCGCCCACATGGCCGAGCAGATCGCGACCCATCTTGGCTTGGCGGATGAGGAGGTGCAGGAGGCCCGTCTGGCAAGTGCCGTTCATGACCTGGGCAAGCTCGCGGTGAGCCAGGAGACCCTCTGCAAGCCCGGGGCCCTCTCCGAAGAGGAGTGGGAGGAGATCAGGCGTCACCCGCATACGGGGGCAGAGATCCTCAAGGGTCTCGAGCCCCTCGCCGGTATCGCCACCTACGTGCGACACCACCACGAGCGTTACGATGGCAGCGGGTACCCGGATGGGCTGGGGGGCACCGAGATCCCTCTTGCCAGCCGGATCATTGCGGTGGCGGACGCTTACGACGCGATGGTCACCGCTCGCCCATACAGGCAGTCCGTGGGGCTCTCCCATGCCGCGCGGGAGTTCCGGCAGTTCGCGGGAACGCAGTGGGACGCTGACGTCGTGGGGAGCCTCTTTGCTTGCGTGCCGCAGCTATCGCTCGTTACGTGACTGCTGACGTCGAACAAGTCAGGTATCCAACACCAGGTCGGCTTCGAGCAACTCCCCGACGCGCCGGATCTCCAGCCCGTGGTATGTGGCAGCCTTGGGCACGCCCTTGATCCGGTCCTCGAGATCCGAGGGGTAGGCGATGCCGATCCGCCCGCGCGCCTCGGCCGGTTCTGCCGGGTCGTTCAGCCAGGTTCCGTCGGGCGCAGCCTCGACTTCCACGGCCACCGGCAATCCGCCCCTCAGCTCCCACTCGACCAGTATCTCCCTGATGAAGCCCACCAGGACCCGCTCCGGGTCGGCGCCCGTCGAGCTGATGGGCACCCACTGCTCAGGCAACAACTCGCCGGCCTCCGCGATCAGGTGGATGACACCAAGCGAGGCATTCTCAATCAGCTCACGGAAATCCCGCCCGCGCGCCACGAGCGCCAGGTCCGCGGTATGCTCGGTCTCCTCGAAGGGTTCCCAGTCTCTGTCTTCCATTCGGGCGCCGTAGACACTTACTTGGCTTCGCCGGCCTCGGTCTGCAGGACCTTGGCGACCGCGCGCACGCTGTCGCCCTCGCCCAGGTTCACCACCTTGACGCCCTGGGCGATACGGCCGGTCTGACGGATGTTCCTCACGGGCATCCGGATCGCGATGCCCTTGGCCGTGATGCACATGATCTCGTCGTCATCATCCACAACCTCAACGCCCAGGACGGGCCCGGTCCGCGTCGTGACCTGCACCGTAAGCACGCCTTGAGACGCACGCCCGATCTGTCGGTACTCCGTCAGGGCGGTCCGCTTCCCCAGCCCTTGCTCGCAGACCACGAGCAGATCACGCTTATCCTTCGGGTCCACCACCTCAACCGAGACCAGGGAGTCCCCCTTCTTGAGTTTGGGGCCCCTAACGCCACGGGCGGTGCGGCCCATGGCCCGCACGGCACTCTCGCTGAACCGGATGGCCTTCCCCTGCCTGGTGGCGCAGACGACATCCTTCTTCCCGTCGGTCCACAGCACCCACTGCAGACTGTCGTCCTTCTCAAGCCGTATGGCCTGGATGCCACGAGCCTTGAGCGCCGTATCGTACTCCGTCAGGGCCGTCTTCTTCAGGTAGCCGCCCTTGGTGACCATGAACAGGTAGCCACCCTCTTTGAACGACTCCACCGGGACCCACGCCGTAATCCGCTCTCCGGGCTGCAGTGGGACCAGGTTGATGATCGGCATGCCCTTCGCCTGTCGACTCGCCATCGGGATCTGGTAGGCCTTCAGGCGATAGATGATGCCCTTGTTGGTGAGAAAGAAGATGAGGTGGTGCGTAGTGGCGATGAAGATGTCCTGGATGCTGTCTTCTTCCTTCTTCGTCAGGGCCAGGATCCCGCGGCCACCACGGCGCTGAACGCGGTATGTGCTGATCGGGAGACGCTTGATATAGCCGTCCCGTGTGATGGATACGCACATGTCTTCCTGCGCGATGAGGTCTTCGATGGAGATGTCGTCGGCCTCGCCGGGCACGATCTGCGTACGCCGCTCATCACCCAGCCGACGTTTGACGTCGCGGAGCTCCTGCTTGATGATCTCGGTCTGGCGGCCGGGGCCGGTCTTCTTGTCCAAAATCTCGCGGTAGTCGGCGATCTTGGCCTTGAGGTCCTTCATCTCGGCCGCCAGTTCATCATGAGAGAGTCTCGTAAGCTGACCAAGCTGCATGTCCAGTATGGCGTTCGCCTGTCGCTCGGTGAAGTCGAACTTCTTCATCAACCCCGCACGCGCCTCGGTGCGGTTGGCGCTGCCCCGGATAAGCGCGATGACCTCGTCGATGATGTCAATCGCCTTGAGGAGTCCCTCGACTATGTGTGCTCGTTCCTCAGCGCGTCTCAGGAGGAAGGTGGTCCTGCGGACCACCACATCGCGGCGGTGCTCCAGATAGTGCTGAACCAGCTCCTTCACGTTGCAGCGACGAGGGACGAGAGTATCGCCAATCGGGATCAGCGCCAGCATGTTGACGCTGAACGGCGTACGGAGCATGGTGCGCTTGTAGAGCTGGTTCAGCACGACGTTCGGGTTGGCGTCGCGCTTGAGCTCGATGACCACGCGCATCCCCTTGCGGTCCGACTCATCGCGCACGGATGACAGGCCGTCGATCTTCTTGCGCTCGTGGAGAGCGGCAATCTGCTCCAGGAGGGAAGCCTTGGCGACCTGGAACGGCAACTCGGTGATAATGATGGCGTGGCGCTCGCGACCGATCGGCTCGATCGTGGCGCGCCCCTGCATGATCACCGACCCGCGCCCCGTCTCGAAGTACTCCTTGATGCCCTTGGTCCCGAGTATGAGACCGGCGGTCGGGAAGTCCGGGCCCGGGATGTACTTCATGAAGGCTGTCGGCTCCAGGTCCGGATCCTCCAACAGAGCAACGCAACCGTCGATGGTCTCGCTCAAGTTGTGCGGTGGGATGTTGGTGGCCATCCCCACCGCGATGCCGGCGGTACCGTTGGCCAGGAGATTGGGGAAGCGTGCCGGCAGGTAGGTGGGCTCCTCGATCTCGTCGGAGTAGTTCGGCTGGGTGTCTACGGTCTCGTAGCGGAGCTCATCGAGCAGCTCAACCGACGGGCGAGCCAGGCGCGCCTCGGTGTAGCGCATCTGTCCGGGCGGGTCCCCGTCCACCGAGCCGAAGTTGCCGTGCCCATCGACCAGCGGGTACCGCGCGCTGAAGTCCTGCGCCATGCGGGCCAGAGTGGGGTAGATGATCTCCGCCCCGTGCGGGTGGTACTTCGCCTGTGCCTGCCCGCAGATGGCCGCGCATTTGCGGTGCTGTGTGTTCGGGCCGATGTTGTCGTCATTCATGGCCACCAGAATGCGACGTTGCGAGGGCTTGAGGCCGTCGCGGACATCGGGCAGGGCACGCGCCACAATGACCGAC
>CBFDAZ010000580.1:0-4176 GCA_965602825.1 uncultured bacterium | reverse complement strand
TGGCGGCGGAGCTCCTGCTCCGCCATGGTGGCACACCGGCATATCTTCATCGTTTCCGGGTGAGCCCGCGCTTATGACCAACTGCTCCGGAGATTTGCGATCCGTTCGTGCCGACGGGTCTTCCGACCCGTCGGTGCGGCGGGCTGGAAAGCCCGCCGGCACAACGCCTATCTAACCCGACACCGGCATATCTTCATCGTTTCCGGGTGCCCCAACCGGGGCATGGCCAACTGCCTCGAAGATCCCTGTGGCGCGGCGCCCCCGTGTCGGCGGAGCGCCTGCTCCGCGACCGTGGCCAGCGAC
This sequence comes from uncultured bacterium, assembly GCA_965602825.1. Taxonomy (GTDB): domain Bacteria; phylum Armatimonadota; class Zipacnadia; order Zipacnadales; family VGFC01; genus CBFDAZ01. The sequence goes on along the minus strand of CBFDAZ010000580.1, from coordinate 3,873 downwards.
TATCTTCGTTGTTCCCGGGCGCCGCAACGCTGCATGCATAGCACGGTGGCGTCACTCCCCCAGACGCTGGACCGCCTCCTCCGCTTCCCTGGCCCGTTCGGAGCCCGGAGCCAGTTCGATGACCTTGCGGAACTCCCGCGCCGCGCCCTTGCGGCCACCGGTCTCCAAGTGCCTACTCAAGCGGCCTGACAGTGGTCAGCCCCACGTCGGTGAAAGAACCGTCAGCGTTAGCGATGAAGGCTGCCTCGGGCTGAAACACCCCCATGTCCACTACCTGGGGAAACACCAGGTAGGGCGCCCCGGCCACTAGACCGTCAATGGCCCACACCCCGTCCTCATCACTTGTCACGGGCTCGGGGTGCGGGATCCACGCTGCGTTCCACACCATGGCGGCTCCCCCTCCGCGTCTCATCACCTTGCGTTCGGGGCGCACCTTGACCTGCCCCAACGGGCGGCCATCCGCCGTCGCCAGGAAGCCGCCAGCCGGGACAGGCGGCCGCAGCACTATCCGGACTGGGCCGGGTCCTTCGGGGTCCACCTTCTGCATGGCGTATAGAGGCTCCGTCGGGTGCGAGGCGATGAGCCAGACGTCGTGGCGGACGGCCAGGCGGTCCAGCTCGAAAATGCCCGACCCGTCCGTCATCGCCGCATTCACCGGCGTGACGGGCAGGTGTGCGGCGACCTTGGCCCCCGCAACGGGACGGCCTTGGGTGTCCTCGACAATGCCCTCAACGCTCAGACCGTCGGGATCTGCGACAAGCGCCGGGAGTTCTCGGGTCTCGCCGGGATCAAGCGTGATGTAGCCTGCCCCATCATCCCGCCAGGGCATGTCAAGAACAAGGTGCGCTACGTCGTCCTCCGGCTGCAGGCGGAGACGGATCGCGGGGGGGAGCGGGCCCACGACGAGGGTGCCGTCGGTGCCCGTCTGCGGGCCATTGACCAGCACCCACATCGGCGTCACCAGGTTCGTCTGGAACCCGGCAACAGGCCGATCCTCAAGATCTGCGACGCGCGTGCGGACATAGGCCGCTGGCGCAAGCCGCACCTGCACAGGGTCGTCGGGCGGCTCCCGACCAATGACCGCGACCCCCATAAGGTCACGGCGATGGTCGTGGGCCCAGATTGCGAGGCCCTGGCGGAAGGGTCGGCCCGAGGCGGTCGTCAGCCACAACCGGAAGAGGCCCGCCTCGTCGGTGAAGGTGCTGTAGAGGTTGCCCAGGGAAACAGTGGGAAGCCACTCACCGACAGCTCCGACGGCAACGCCGGCGGCGGGCCGGCCATCCGGATCCAACACCTCGCCTGTGAGCATGGCCGGCTCATCTGCGTGTCGCCCGGGATCGACGACTGCCTCCTGCGAGTCCAGTCGATGCCCCGCCCACAGGAGCGCGGACGCCGAGTTCAGCACGGTGAGAATGACGGCCAGCCGTACGAGTCCGTACCTCAGCAAGGTAGCCCCCTTTGGCGCCGGGATGGGAGAGCGGGAGCATGTCACCGCTCGAGACGCCCCAGCGCCTCTTCTGCCTCGGTGGCACGGTCAGAGCCCGGGGCCAGCTCGATGACCTTACGGAACTCCCGCGCCGCGCCCTCCCGATCGCCGAGATCGATCAACACCCACCCCAGGACCCAGTGAGCCTCTGCGTTCTGGGGCTCCAGCTCGATGGCCCTGCGCAGTAGCGCTTTGCTCTGCTCGAGTCTGCCCGCCTGCTTCTCAACCAGGGCGGACTCCAGCAGGTTGGCCGCTCCGGTCTGAGGTTCGACCGCCGTCGCTTCCACCGCGGCCGGCGGAGCCGCGGTCGCCGGAGTTGCAGGCGGCGCCTCGGTGGGCTCACGCGGCCTCAGGCGCAGGTTGTCCAGGTAGAGAGTGATAGGCTGTGTGGGCCTGCTGACGCTGATGTAGATACGAGATGCTGAGTCCGTCCGGAACTGGCCGCTGAAGTAGTCCGCATCCATATCCTTCTGGCCTTGCAGGTTCTCCGGCGTCAACTCATAGGCCACATGACGCCATTCGCCGGGGGGTAGGACGTCGGCGAGAATGTTGATCTGTCCATGGCCGTCGCTCACGTGGTCGTTCATGCAGGCAAAGATGCGTTGGGGCGCCGGCGCCTCGACCATCAGGTCGAACTCGAACTCGGAGAAGCGCCGGAGATCGCGGAACTTCCAGTCCGGGTCTCGGATGATGATCGCAGCCCAGGGGTCCTGCTCGTCTGCCTCGAGCTTGAGCGAGCGGTCGCCGTCGACCGACCACTCGTCGCTGAATGACCACTCGACCGTCGGGCTGATCCCTATCACCAAGGTCTCCAGGATGGTGCGCAACCGGAACGGGTGGGTCTCGACAACCTCGATCACCTCGTCCGGCTCGAACGACGCGATCAGGCAGGTCCCCGTCTCGTCCGGCTCCAGCCGGGTTGCTTCATCGTACGCGTCAAATGCGCCGGCCAGTTGCGGATCGGCCTCGATGGCCGCCTCGCGGAATGCCGCGAATGGACCCTCCGCGCCTGGCGGAATCCGGGCCAGCAGGGCACACAGGCCGTCGAGTCCGAGCTTCTCCTCGATCTGCATCAGGGCAGCAGCGGCGGCGATGTCCGGATGAACCGTCGCATACTCGTCCTGGGTAATGACCGCGAGCATCGCTGGTCCGTCCTCGGCCAGCGGGCTTGGGTACGGAGAGGGGATCAGCTCGCCGGCGCGCGCTTCCACGACCGCGGGGACCAGGTAGCGATGGGCCAGGTAGCGATTGAGCCCGGGGAGGCGCCAGACGTTGTACAGGTCGGCCACGGCCTCGCAGAGGAGGGCGGTCGGCCCGGCATCCTCCCTCATCGCCTCGCCGATACCGTGCTCCCCTACGCGGATGTAGATTGTGTGGTCTCGGTCGGTGACTACGTTCTCGTGCCATGGCCGGCCACGGCCGATCACCAGCATGATCTGCTCGATCTGGCTGTTCGGTAGCGTTTCCTCGATCGCTCGGCCCGCGGCGGCCACGACGGTTGAGGCGGCGTCTACGAACGCACCATCGACGTCATTCGAGTGCATGCCGGCTACTTCCGGCCCCGGTCCCTCGTGTGGAGGCTGAGTCACGGTTGCTAGCTGTGGGAGCGCCTCGTCAGGCCCGCGCGGAGTGAACCGGATGTTGTCCACGTAAAGCGTGACGGGACCCTCGGCGTCCACGAACATGACTTCGAGGTTCCTCACCTCCGACATGCGGAAGTGCCCATCGTAGTACGCCGCCTCGAAAACCCTCGTCGCATCCCGCGGGATGGCGTCAAGGTCGTAGTCGACGTGGACCGGCTCGCCCGGCGTGACGGGCCCGCTGAATATCTGCACGCACCCGTGCCCGTGCCAGACATCGTCGTGAAGGCGTACGCGCGTGGTCGTCGGCTGCTCGGCCTCGAGCATCAAGTCCAACTCGATCCTTGAGAACCGCGTCAGATCCCCGAACCGCCAGTCCGCCTGCCAGAGACCGACCGTTTGCCACGCCTGCCCCTCCCCCTCGAACTTCAGCGAGAGCTCGCCGTCGGTCGCCCACTCATCGCTCCGCGATGTCCGAAAGCGGAAGTCGGGCCTCACGACCGTCGGGGATACCAGATCGCCGAGAGGGTGCCGCTCGGCCACGACGAACGGTTCGTCGGCCTCAAACGACGCCACCAGACAGGTTCCATCTTCGTCCAGCTCAAGCTCGTCCGCCGCGTCGCAGAGCCAGAACGCATCATCCAGGCCTTCGTCCCGTGCCACGGCCGCCGCTCGCAGAGCGGCGAACGGGTCCTGGGCGTCACTTACGGCGCCCAGTAGCTCCGTCAGTCCGTCAAGCCCCAGTTTCGCTTCGATCTCGGTCCAGGCGGCGACGGCCGCGAAGTCGGGGTGGATGGACGCGTAGGC
>CBFDAZ010000579.1:0-4182 GCA_965602825.1 uncultured bacterium | reverse complement strand
GGACACACGTCCGCCGGTAGATGCGGGCGTCCGGATAGGCGTTAGACGAGGCCTCCATCACCTTGACTGCCGGCGTGACCGAGAAGAGGTGGAAGCTGCCGCCCCGCTCCCTCGTGCGCTGGTCGGCGTTCCCCAGCATGACCAGGTTGTGGGCGAACGTGCGGCGGGTCTGGTAGGAGTCCGGATGGTCCCACAGGTAGCCGAGGTCAGACAGCAGCTCGCGCCCGTCCTTCCAGTAGTAGAGGTCGAGGCTGTCAAGGTGATGGTGCCCGCCCCAGTCGCTGGCGTTGAGCAGGACGCAGCTGTCGCGGCCCGTCTCCCCCGTGCGAACGTAGCCCTGCGCCAGGTAGGGGAACACGGTGTCCGGCAGCGAGAAGGCCGGCACCGCGCGCTCCTCGATGCCGGGCTCCCGGTAGAGCACCGCGTCGCGCGGCGAGCCGGGCTTGTCGCTCCCCCCGACGATGGCCTTCAGGAACGCCAGATGCTCGTCGGTGGGGTAAGCGACGGCGATCAATTCGGCGAAGGACGAGCTGATCGAGGTGGTCCGATACGAGTCGGCAGAGGGCGGATGCCGGAGGTTGCCTTGCAGCGTCCAGATGAGGCTCTGCCAGCAGTCGCCGTACCGCGTGTCGCGACAGGCATCGAAGCCGTCGAGTCGCGAGCCATCGGGCGCCGCGTACCCCGGGGGATCCGAGTAGTCGCGGAACAGCAGCGCGCCGTTGCGGATGCCGCCCATTGTCATGAGAGCATAGGCCGGGGACTCGGAGGTGCCGCCATCGGGCAGGAACCACCCGTCCACCGTGCGCCGGAAGCCGTCCATCCCGAACCGGACGAGACCCGGGTGGCCGACCACCATGCCGATCATCGCGGCTCCCGATCGGTTGCCGACCGACTTGTTGTTGATCGAGGGGTCACACGCCGCGAGGTACGAGGCCTCCAGCAGCACGTCGCGCTCGATGCGGAGGCGCTCGTCCTCGGAGTAGACCGGACCACCATCGTCGGCCGCCGTACAGGTGAGATCGTAAGCCTGGGCGACCGCGCTCATCCAGCCGCCGTCCATCCCCGAGCTCCCGATGCGGCTGGCGGCCCAGAAGCCGGCGTACAGCTTGCGGTCCGGCTCGTTCGGGGGATAGACCAGCTCATCGTTCGGCAGGTCGTTGATGCGCTCCGCGGCGACGTGGGGATCGCAGTCGGTGTATTCGCCGTAACCGTAACCGGCCCGCACCAGGTACTTCGGATAGACCTCGGCAAAGCGCAGCAGGAAGGCCTTCGCGCCCTCGGCGTACCGTGCGTCACCGGTCAGGGCGTAGGCGAGCGCGAGCGTGTTCATGCGGCCGGTTGCGTAGCCCACCTTGCGGGCGCGGATGATCCCCGAGATGCTCGGCCGGGCGCGCGTGTAGCCGAAGCACTTGAACGTCTCCCCGCCGACGAATCCGAACTCCTGCTCGGGATCCCATGTGCTGCGGAGCTTGATGGTCTCCGGGAATTCCTCGTTGGGGAACACGGTCTTGCACACGGAGCACGTGATTTCATCGGGGCGGTCGGCCGACCACGACCACTGACCGTTCGGGTGCCACGGCAGGCCCTGAGCCCGACACGCCGGGCACGGCCCGACGCACCCGGGCGTCGTCCGCGGGATAATGAGCTCCAGATACTCGGGGGTGATCCGGCCGAGGATTGCTTCGGCGCTGTCGGCGAGCTTCGTGACGTAGTCGCGGGCCCAGTCGTAGCGCTCGGCATTGCGCTGCGCGCGCTCCAGGTCGGCGGGCTTGATCGCGGCACAGGGGTGTGTGACGGCTTCGCGGTATCGCTCCCAGTCCGACCAGTCGGTCGGTGCCTTGTCTTGCGCCGGCACAGCGCTCACCACCCAGAGGATTGTGGACAGCAGGATTGGGAGAGAGGCGGCGACTCGTGTCATGAGTTCCGGACCTTCCGTTGGGTGGTGCGTGATTGTCGGGCGGCGAACGCGAATCCTCCTTGAGTACGCGCGATTGCGGGCTGCCCCAGGCGGCGGCGTGGTGCACGACGGCCCCCGTCGGCGGCACCCGATGCCGTCTACCATCGACACCGGGGCATTGCGGCCCGGAGACCCAAGACGTGATCCTGGCTGCGCCGCCTACGGAGGACGCGGCGGCGACGCGGGAGAAGGGCCTCACCATGCTGTGGCCCCCAGCTCTGGGCGACTGGATCGGTCGCAGGGGAGGCGGAAGATGCGTTACATTCCGCTCGTCGTCGCCGTCGTCTTGATCGGGTGCGGAGGTGACACCCTCCCTCAAGCGGAGACGCTCGCCGAGGACGTGCTCTTCGAGGAGTGGTTCGAGGACACCGACTGGGAATCCCGTGGCTGGTACGATGGCCCGCAGATGCAGATCACTGCCGATGAGCATCTGCCCGACAGCGAACACGCCTGCGTCTGGCACTGGGCGAAGGCCGGGGATGTCGGGGTGGTCGGTGGAGGAGCGCGAGTCCGACTCCGCCCGGTGACCAGCGTCACCCTCAGCTTCCACATGAAGCACAGCGAGAACTGGGAGTGGACCGGTGTCAACTGGCATCCTCATGAGTTCCACTTGGTCACAACCGAGGACTCCGAGTACGTTGGCCCGGCCTACAGCCACCTCACCTTCTACATCGAGGTCGTCAACGGCAAGCCCCGTGTCGCCATCCAGGACGGGCGGAACATCGACGAGGAGCGTGTGGGTGAGAACCTCGTCGGCGTCACTGAGAACCGCGCGGTGGCCGGCGGCAATGGCGACAGCGATGGGCATGGGAACGGCACCTGCTACCCCCACGGCGATGTCCACTGGAACGGGAAGCACTGGGAGACCGACGAGGTCTACTTCAGTGACGAGAAGGGACCACGCTACAAGGGTGACTGGCACCACGTCAAGGCGAGGTTCCAGCTCAACAGCATCAAGGACGGTATCGGCCAGGCCGATGGCGTCATCCAGTACTGGTATGATGGCGACCTCATCATCGACCATCGCGACGTCGTGTTCCGGACCGGGCGCCATCCGGACATGAAGATCAACCAGTTCCTCATGACCCCCTACTTCGGGCCCGGCGCCCCGCACGAGCAGACTATCTGGATCGACAACCTCCGCATCACCACGCCATGAGGTCGGTCGGGGGGCCCCTCGAGGTGAGACCATGACGCACACCGTGCGTGTCGCGGCGATCCAGGCGGCCAAGCGGTCGGTGCCGTACGCAATCGGCGACCCGGATGAGGCTCTGGAGCACGTCAGCCGGAACCTCGATACGCTGGGCGGGCTCGCCGAGCAGGCTGCAGACCAGGGCTGCCGGATCGTCGCCTTCCCGGAGGACACCCTTGGCACCCTTGAATGGGAGGCCAGCAACTGGGAGCGGGTGGCGGAGCTACTTGCGCCGGCCGAAGCCTTGATGCTGCAGCGCCTCGGCGAGGTGGCGGCCGGGCATGGCATCTCGATCATCTGCTGCAACGACTGCCTGGGCGAGGGCGGCGTCTATAACACGGCGATCCTGCTCGGCCCGGATGGCTGCGAGATCGGGCGCTATCGCAAGGTCCACCTCCCCCTCCACGAGCAGGCGCGACAACGCGGCGACAGCTTCCCCGTGTTTGAGGCGCCGGGCATCGGCTTGATCGGGATGTGCATCTGCTACGATATGGTCTTGCCCGAGGCAGCGCGAGCGCTCGCTCTGGCGGGAGCGGACATCGTCTTCCATCTGACGATGGGCGGGGCATCGATGGCGGGACCGGACGCAAGCCTCGCCGCCTTCCGGACCCGGGCCGCGGACAACTTCATCTACGTCGTGGTCGCCTTCCGAGGGGGCGGCTCGCTGATCGTCGGGCCGAAAGGCGACATCCTGGCCGATGGCGGGTCCGAGCCGGACGCCATCGTGATGGCGGACATCGACCCGGGCGCCGGCCGCGAGGCGGGCGACGCCATCGGCGGGACGACTCAGGATTTCCGCGCGCGGCTGTTCGCGGAACGAGTGCCCTCAGCGTACGGCGCGCTTACGCAGGAGCATCCGCCCATCCTCGACCGGCTCGGTCACATCGACGTCCCGTCGGGAGAGCAGGCGTCCCTGCTCGGTGCTGAGGCGCTCACGACCGGAGCAGACGCGTTCTACGAGGCCGAGCGCTGGGCAGCCGAGGGCAAGACTGAGGCCGCCGTGGCCCGGTATCGGGCGCTGGTGGAACGGTTC
>CBFDAZ010000578.1:0-4187 GCA_965602825.1 uncultured bacterium | reverse complement strand
CGAATGGCAGCATCTCCTCTATGCCTACGACGGAGCGGGCACGGGGAGTCTCTACCTCAACGGGCAGTTGGCGCAGACGGCAAGTGAAGTGCCCTTCAAGCCTGCGGAGACCCCTCTGGTGATCGGCGGCGACCTGGAACTGTGGGGCGTGTGGCCCATCGACGGCCGGTCGCTGGACGGCTCCGTCCGTGACATCGTGGTCTTCGATCGTGCGCTGACGCCGGAGGAGGTGGACGGCCTGTACGAAGCAACCACGCCGCCCGCTCCTCCGTCCGGATCGGCCGACGACTCGAGGGCCGTCGGCGGCGAGGCGACCGCGCCGCAGGGCCTCCCTGCCCTCGTCCGCACCCTGCGCGCCAAGGACACGTCGCGCCACGCGCGGGCGGAGGCCGCCCTCGCGCTGGCAGCGATGGGACCAGATGCCGCCTCAGCCGTGCCGACCTTGGTCGAGGCACTGGAGACCATCCTCGATCGCGAAGGCGCTGGCCTGCCGCGGATCGAGGATATCGCCCGCAACGCCGTCATGCGGGCTCTGCTTGACATCGACCTGCAGGACGAGCGGGCCCGCGACGTGCTCGGGCGAGCCCTGGCCAAGCCCATCTTCGACTCCCTCGACATGACGAAGGGGTATCTGGCCGACGCGCGTGCGCTGGTCGAGGCCGGGCGCCCCATGGATGCGCTGGATGTCCATCGCGCTCACTTGCAGGCCCTCCCGGAGCTGCCCGGGCAGCGGTACTGGGGCTACTCCTGTCCCGATGACGTTCGCGTCCACCTCCCCCTGCGGGAGGAGTACTTCGACGCATACCTCAGCAAGGGGGACCCCTTCAGCGACGGACCGTACACCGCCAAAGGCTGCCGCCCCGCCGACTACACACCGATCGACGTCCACGATGGCAGTATCTACATGACCGTCGTGGAGCGCATCTCGCAGGAGGAGGTCGAGAGGGAGTACGAGGCGGCGCTCAGCGAACTGACGACCGACCGTCCGGCGGCGGACGCCAAGTGGTCCCGCGTGAAGATCCTCAAGATCGACGCCGAGGGCAACGAACAGGAGGTATCGCTCGAAGGCGAGTGGTTCATGTTCAACGCCAAGGACGCGAAGATGGACGGCTGGGCCATCGGCGTGGACAGCGACGGCTACATCCATGTCGTTGGCGGGCAGCACAACTCCCCAGTGCAAGACAACTACGTTCCGGGCGTCTGGGAGAAGATGGGGATCTCCCAACGCGACAATCGGCCGGCCGTCATGTACTGGGTCTCGACGGAGCCCGGCGATGTCGAGTCGCTCGCCTTCGTGGGACAGCCGGACAATCCCCGCTCCATCCCCTACGGGTGGATGAACTACATGAACTTCGCCCGCAGTCACGCCGGTGACTTGCTCCTCTACGGAAGGGACCATATCTGGAGCTGGGGGCTCTACCGGTACGACGCTGAGACGCGTCGCTGGAGCGGCTCGGGCGGATCTGCGGTCGCAATGCTCGACCACGCCAAGGACGCAGTCCCCGACTGGGCCGAATGCCTAGAGACGATGGTCCCTTACTTCGGACCCACACCGCATCCGGCGCTGGTCGCCGCGTATCAGCCCGGCGCCTACAACTTCAACCGCGATAGCTGGGGGGTCCGCTTCGACCGGACCGGCCGGATGCACGTACGTATGGGCATCTGGGGCGTCGGCGAGGCAGGGCGCATGACCAACGGCCCCGTTTACGCCTACTCCGACGACCTCGGCGCAACGTTCCACCGCGCTGACGGCACCAGACTCGAGCTGCCTCTGACCGTGAACCCGATACCGGGACATCATGCGGACGTGGCTTTTCACTCCACCCGGCGGTGGTTCGACCTCTGGGTCTCCCTGATAGAGCATGCCGGCTACTCGGCCCCATGAGCAGAGCGTCAGGGCGCCTGACGGGCCCCACTCCGGGTATGCGCATGGGCGCCATCAGCACGCCACGCCCGGTCGCAGCCTGTGGATCCAGTTGGCGCGCGCGATTGCGGTGGGGTGGTGAACCGAGGGGGTGAGGAGACCGGGGGGCAAAACTAGTCTGCGCAATTGGGAAAGCCCCAGATTCAGCCCTGGATGGACTCATTCGGGGGAACGGCCCCGGGCGCATCGTCAGATCCCGTCCCGATCGCGCTGGCACAGCGGACCATTCAGAAGCCCTCTTCCAGGAACGTCATCACCTCTTCGACGCTCATTCCTCCCAGGCCCAGTTGATCCACGCCTCGGCCCTCAGCCCAGTAGTCCACACCGTTGATGGCACCGCAGAGATTGACAATCGCATCGCAGATTGGCGTTGGGATGTTCAGGAGCCGTCCCAGCGTGGACAGCAGCGCGAGACCGTACGGCACGTCCTCCGTGACATACCGATCCTGCATGGATGCTGGGCCCTTCATCCGGATGCCCGCCTCGATGCTGCCCGCCCCGAAGGCCGCGTCCATCGACGTGCTGAGGATGCTATCGCGGCATTCCTCCAGCGTGTCGCCCAGATTGCGGCCACGGGCGTCGAGGCCGCTGCAGTGGTGGTGCCTCAGGCCCAAACGCTCGAGCACCGCCAGCCGCTCTCGCTCGAGCGCCTCAAGCACCCGGGCCACGGCCGGAGTCATCCCCTCCCGATACAGGTAGAACTCGCCGCCGGAGTACTCCATGCGCGTCACACTCAGCAGCGTGGCGGCGGGGTGAACGATGGGATTGGGGTTGTTGAGGGCCGCCTCCAACACGTTGGCCGTCGGGACGATGGTCGGGTACAGCTCCCGCAGCTTGGCTATGGCTTCGTCGGTCCGGCTGGCGGGGAACACCCCCGTGGGCAGGGCCAGTGCTTCGATGTGGATGAGGACGTGACCGGGCCCAGCCAGGCGCGCTCCGTAGGGGAGAGTGCAGCACTCGCACAGCGGCACGTCCGCACTCACGCCCTGCGCCGCGAATACGCGGGCGAACTCCAGACTGCCGCCTGAGCCGGGCATCAGGCTGATGGTCTGCCCATCCCTCACGTGAGGCGCACAGAGCTCGGCCATCGTCTTGTGGCCAAAGGCAGGCGTCACAACGAAGACGATCTCGGCACCGTCGAGCGCGGCGGCGATGTCGGTTGTCGCGTGGTGGATCCTGACGGTCTCCTTGCGGTCGGCCCACTCGATGGTGATCCGCCCTGTGTCGAGCACTTCGCGTACGTTGGCCGCGAAGCGCGGCAATTCGAACAGTCTGACCTCGAACCCGTCGAGGGCCTTGTCCGCGGCAACGGCGTGCCCGCCATTCCCTCCGCCGATCACAGCGACCGTTCTGACTGCCATTCATTGCCTCCTGGAGCTCCGGGGACACAACACCCATTCTATCATCCGCCGACCCTCCCCTGGGGCGACTGCCGCTCGCACCTATTCCGTCCGGGCACGGACCGGGCCTGCCGGAATGGAGGGTCGTCAACCCCTAGACCCCGCAGGTGTCGCGGTTGGGAACGCGCTGTCTGAGCACGTGCGACTACGTCGGTGACGTACCTGTGTTCGCTGTTGCTCGCGAATAGACAGCCCAAAGCACAATGGTGACCAGGCGCGGCGTACGCCGTGACGCGCGGTTCGGGATTGCCGAGAGCGAAGAGAGTGGATCAACTGGTCACGAGAAGGCGTGGTAGTCTCCTGGCGGGGTAGTGGGGGTGGCGCAGCCCCGGGAGCCATTCGGATGGGTAACACTCCAGTGGGCTCCGGCGATGGCTGTCGCTGTCGGTAGATGAAAGGCTGTCGGGACCCGATCGCGCTGCGGCGATCCGGGTGCTGCGGGCGGATAGGAGCTTCCTCCGCCTGGACGCAGGGACCGTCGAACCTTGCGAGGCTAGCGAGATACATCCGGCGATCCGGGCCAGGAAGGCGGGGCTGGCGCGTCCAGCGGCGGCTAGGCGCGAGTCAGCGGGAAGCCCAAAGCCCCGGACTTCCCGGGGTATGGACGGGACGAGAAACTGGACTTGGGATGCTTGAATCGAGGTTATGAGCCTCGCGCTACTCTCAGAAGCAAGATGCGCTTATCAGGCCCGTAGCGGCCATTTTGAGCGGTGCTAGTTCGCACGAAAGGCCCGAGACTTGCGAGGCTAGTTGGGGCGGGTTCCGGGCCTTGGGTATGTGGGTGGGGTTCTCCGAACGTAGGCGGTTACCTCCTGGCCAGGCCGTGCGCGTCCGTGCGCCAACGCCGAGGGCTCTCGCCTCCT
>CBFDAZ010000577.1:0-4189 GCA_965602825.1 uncultured bacterium | reverse complement strand
GACGTGATCTAGGAGGTGCAGGATGGGCATACAGGTTCCGCCGGAAGTACACGTACACGCATTCAGGGTCCACGGGCACAAGCACTGGCTCGACTACACCTTGGACGAGAAGCCCTCGGAGTACCACCTGATCGTCCGCTACGACGACGAGAATGGTGTCTACTGCGGCTCCGCGGTCATCATCTTCAGTCCGGGCACGATCAGGAACGCCCTGGGCCTCTCTGTCGAGGACGCGGACAACAAGTTCGCCGACATCGTGGAGCGGTACAAAGAGGGGCGGACACCTGACGAGATCGTCGTCTGGATGGAGCCGCATCACATTGATGGCCTGATTCACACGGCATGGAAGTCGGCCAGAGTGGTGGAGGTGCCGGAGTGACACGTGACGAGCTAGCGAACCTCCTCGAGGACCATCAACCGCTCCATAGCGACTACCAGATCGAGCGGGCGATCACGGCCCGTGAAGGGCAGACGGAGTACGGGTGCTACAAACAGGCCATGCGGGAACTCGACAAGAGGCGGCGCTGTCTGCTCGCGGTCTTGCGGAACGCGGCCTTGATGCACGTGGACGTGGACGAGAAGACGCACGCTTTGAAGAATGGTGTTGTGAGCACTTTCGTCGAGCGGCGCTTGAAGATCGGGATCGCGGGGTTGCGCTCGGACATCCAGGAGGCCGCGCGGGCCTTCAAGGAAATCGCGCGCGAGGCAGACAGGTTCGCCGGCCAGGTCGCCTTCCTCAAGAAGAAGCTGGGGCCGATGACGCCGGAGAAACGCGCGAAGCTCGACGCCGAGATGTGGGCGCACAAGATCAAGGCGCACGCAGCCCTCGACTTGATGACCGCGGGTCGGCTCTCCAGGGACACCATCGAGTTGATTGCGGTCGCCCCCCTGGATGCCGAGTGGCGCAAGGACCTGAAGGACTGGCTACCGAAACCGGAGGGTGACGCGGAGTCGGAGGCGAAGAAGGACGCTCTCGTGGCCTGGTTCCTCGAGCAGAAGCCCGTCATCGTTGACGAATCCCACTCGCTGCCGTACGCTGAGGACTTGAAGCTACTGGAGGGCTAGATGGCTGAGTACGCATACGTCGCCAAGGACACGATAGCGGACCCGGCCGCAACGGCGATCCGCGGGTACGTGTTCGGTGGGACGACTGGCCCTTCTGTTGCCCTCCGGGACACGGAACGTGTCCTCGCGAGCTCCAGTGGGTGGCAGGCGAAAGCCGAGATGCCGCCGAGCAGTGGCAGCGCGACAGGCCGTCAGACGTTGGCCGCCTCCGAGATCAGCGGCAAGGGCTACGTCTACGGCGGTTACGACGGGGCGGCGCTCGACGATGTGGATCAGTACACGGTCTCCACGGATGCGTGGGCCGAGAGGACTGCGCTGGGTTCGGCCCGGTACAGCATGGCGGCGTCGACCATCGGCGCGAAGGGCTACGTCTACGGGGGCTACAACGGGTCGGCCTACATCAGGGAATGCGACGAGTTCAACGCCGCCGGGAATAGCTGGGCGGACAAGGCGAACATGCCGACACCGGCGAGGTCCGAGCTCGCGGGCGCTACGATAGGGCTCTCGGGCTTCGTCTTCGGCGGCTGGGATGGTAGCACGCTCTACGCCGATACAGACAGGTATTCTCAGACGGCGAATGTCTGGTCGAGCAAGAGCGACATGCTTCTCGACGCCCGCCAACGGCTCATGGCGACTCGCGTTGGCGAGAGCATCTACGTGCTCGGGGGTGTGCGCCCTGGGACGCCGTACGGCGATATGGACAAGTACTCGGTTGACACCTGGGTTCCGCAGACGGCGCTGTTGAGCGACCGATATGGTGGAGGTGCCTTCACCATCGACACCGATGTCTACACGGTGGCCGGGCTCAGCCCGATTACGCTGAGTGACTGCGACAAGTACGACGGCGCGAGTTGGACAAACCATTCCACGCTCGCCGGGGACGCGCGGTACAACGTGGCATCCTGTGCAATCTGAGAGGAGACAGACATGTCAATCGCACTGGCAGCTATCGCTGCGGCGGCAGACCTCTACGCGGCGGGGGGGCGAACGCGCAAGGCCGAGCGGTTGGCCAAGAGCTACCGCCTGGCGCAGGAGAAGGCGAACCGCGCGGCCGAAGGGCGCTACCGCCAGCTTCTGCGGGGGCAGGAGGGGCTCTCTCGTCTCGGTCAGAGGCTTGAGAAGAGGACTGGCCGGCGGGTGAGGGCGGACATCACCCGGGGCCACTCCGCCAGACTCGGGAATATCTCGCAGGGGCTGGTGTCGAGTGGCCTGTCCGGTACTACCGTGGGGGCGAGCCTGCGCGGCGGTGCCGAGCGCGAGCGCGTCGAGCGCCTGGCCGGCCTTGAGGACGTGCTGGGCCGTCAGCAATTCGCCCGCGAGCAAAGCATTGAGGGAGCGCGAGGCGGCTTCATCGAGAGGCGGTCAGACATCGGTCCTGACTTCGGCGAGATGGCGAGGATCTCGGAGTCGCAGGGCGCGGGTGGCCCATTCGGCTCCCCGGGCTTGTCCAGCTTCCTGCAGTACCTGCTCTCGACGGGCGGGGGTGGGGCACAGGGGGGGACGGGCGGCAGGTCCTACAGGTACCGGGGGGGGCCGTCCGGGCAGGGCAACGCTCCATCCCAGGAACTCGCCGGGCCGTACTTCAGCTAGGAGACGACCATGCCGATCACCGTATTGCATAGGGCGCAGGGCTCCGAAGAGGCGCTGGCGCGGGCCGCCTCCGACGTGGGGGCGCGCAGCTTCTGGGACCGTTTCCTCAAGAGCGGCCTCGCTGGCGCGCAGATCGTGGAGCGCCGACGCGGCCAGGAGCGGGCCATTGAGGCGCAGAGGGAGGCGCAACTCCGGGCTGCGGACATCCGAGTAGCCGAGCGCAAAGAGGTGCGTGGGTTCGCCGGGGAGCGCGAGGCGGGCCTGGCCCGCAGCGCGACCTCGGAGACCGGCGTGGAGCCCTTGCCGGGCGAGACGAGCGCAGGGTTCCTTCAGCGCGTGCAGCCGGACATCGGCCTTGCGCGGGAGGCGAAGGTCGCCAACGCGCGAGAGGTGCGGCGGATCGAGGAGATCGAGGCCCAGAGGGATGCGGTCAACAACGACAAGACGCTGACCCCAGACCAGAGGGACTTCGAGCTCCAGCGCCTTGCTCGCGAGGAGGCGAAGCTGCCGCCGAGAGGCAAGCCGCCTGCGCCGGCGGAAATGTTCGAGAAGACGACCTACACCGACCCGTCCACGGGCGCGGTGATTGGCTTCGACCCTCAGACGGGGAAGCCCTTCAAGCTGCTTGATCGTCCGAAGCCGGGCGAGGGGGCAGACGCGCCGATCTCCCGCGAGGACTTCGGCAAGAGGTTCCAGGTGACGCTGAAGCGGTTGCAGGAGCGGGCGCAGCTGACGAAAGGGCAGGCGGCAACCGTGAAGGCGGTGACAGCCGAGGATGTCGTCGAGGAGATGCGGAAGGAAGACGAGGCGTTCGGCAGGTATCAGGGCGTGTTCGAGCAAGAGGTGCCGGGCTTCGGTGGTGCAGATCCACAGCCAGGGGCGGAAGTCCTCCCCGCCCCCGAGGCGGCGCCATCCCTGGCAGCGGAGTCGCCAGAAGGACTTGCTCTTGCCCAGTCTCCGGACTTCGGGGCCTTTTGGCGTGACAGGCCCGCACATGTCACAACGCCAGAGCAATTCAAGGACTGGGTACGCCAAGAGAAGCCACGTGTGCTCGCCAAGATGAACGAGCCGGCATGGGCTCGGGTGGCCGCCAAGCTCAGAAAGCTGCGGTTTGAAGGTCGAGCCATGCGAAAGGACGAGGTCGAACGCCGGGTCATCGCCCAGATACTTGCGGAGGAGAACGTAGTAGCCGCACAGAACGATCCGGAGCAGTTCCAAGCAGTACGAGCAGCCTACATCGAACGGTTCGGACGATAGCCGATGGGCGAGACCTACACAAGCACACTGCAGGCTCTTGACGAGCAGATGCTGGAGCTTCACGGCATCGCACCGCCACGTGATCCGGAGATGTCGCCCGAAGATCGGTTGGCCCAAATCGACCGCGCGATGTTTCAGAAGGGTTTTGGGCCGTGGGTCACCACGCAGGTCCACCAGCGCGCGCGGGAGTCGGCCTTCGCCGACGAGCCCCTCGAAGCGGGTCAGCAGAAGATACCCGCCGCCTTCCTCAAGCATGAAGTCCGCGACCGGCAGTTCA
>CBFDAZ010000576.1:0-4199 GCA_965602825.1 uncultured bacterium | reverse complement strand
GCGGCCCGAGTATGTTCTTCCGGCCGCCGATCACCTCAAGCACAACCTCGTTCTCGCCCTCTTCCAGCGCCTCCGTGATGTCGGCCTCGAACGGCGCCCATGGCATTACGAACTGCTCGCCATTCACGTGGATGGCCGCGGCGGTGCACCTCACCTCCGGCAGACGGACCCGTAGGCGATGCCCATTCTCGGGCCGATTGACCTTGAGCTTGTAGCGCACAGCGGCTCCGTAGAAGTCCAGCCCCTGCCCGACCCACGACCCCCAGTCAAGCTGGACGGGAGCGGCCACGAGCGTCATGTTGCCGGGCGTCGGCGGCTCATCATTCAGGGAAGCCACCCCGAAGTCGCCGACAAGATACATATCCTCTAGCTCCATGTCGGGCCGGTAGTCGAAGCTCAGCATGACTTCGTTCTCACCGGCCTCCAGGTGGTCAGCGACGTCGATGGTCTTGATGTCCTCATCGACCCAGTAGCCCTCGACCTCGCCCACCGGTTGACCGTTGACCGTGATCTCGTAAGCCTCGGGACTCTCCAGGGCGAGGGCGCAACCCGGGGGGAGCGTCGTCGCATGGAACGCCCAGCGCATTTGGCACCGTCCGCGCGGCGCCGTGTCCACTACACCGGTGGCGTACAGGTACCAGGGCTGATGCTCCTGCCCGAGCCGAGTGCCCAGGCCGAACCGTGCGCGGATCAACTGGTCGGCCTTGAGTGTCGGCATGAGGTCCGACCATTCCTCATCCTCGAACCTCCACGAGCAGTAGTCGAGGGGGAGCGTGTTGGGTTCGGTCAGCTCGATGTCGAACGGGCCCTTGAGCTTGTCGGCCGACTCGACCTCGGGCTGCCGTTCCACCGGGCGGGCGTCCGGCACGTCGAGACCGAGACTGACCAGGGCCGAGCCGCTGGGGCCGAGATCGAGGTGAAACTCCAGGAAGTCACCCACGGCCTGGCCGTCCACGGCGCTCTTACCGCCACTCAGCGGATCCCACAGGACGATTGGCAGGCGTCCCGGTGCGCTGACGTGGACCCGGTGGGCCTTCTTGCGGTCATGGGACTGCAGGAACAGGAGATGGCCGCCGTCGACCTCGCGGAGCATCGCCCACAGGCGGCGCTGTTCGCGGCCCTTCTCCGTGATGTAGACGCGGCGGTCCAACGCGGACTCGACGGCTCCGATGACGTCGTCAGCCGACTGCCCGCACGTCTGCGCCTGCTCGATGAGTTGCTCCGCCCCACCACTGACCTCCGCATCAACTCTCCCCGGCGCCGACCCGGCAACCAGCACCTGCCCTCCCGCTGCCGCGAACTCTCGGAGCAGGTCCACCGTCGTCGATCGCAGCGTGACACAGGGAGGCACGATGGCGAGTCGGTAGCTCATCTGACCCACCTGAAGCGCGTCGCCCTCGACCTTCGCATGCCGGGCCAGCAGCGTCTCGTCACCGAAATCCCAGTCGTAGTGCTCGCCCGTGAGCGCGAACATGATCTTGGTCAACGAGCCCTGGATCGCTCCGAGGGCCTCCGGCTGGTCCGTCGTTCCGGGCGAGAAGAGCCCCCAGGCGCTCTCGATCGGGTGGATGAGCAGGACGTCGCGGACCGGCTTCCCTTGGGTCAGCATGAAGCTCAATCGGCCGAAGTAGTCCTCGACGGCACGATAGTACGGCCACCAGGGGCTGTGATCGCAGAGGCTCGCCGGGTAGTCGCGCTTGGCCCCGCCCGCCAGGCTGTAGTGGGTCAGGTGCTGGCAGCGGAAGTTCACCCCCGTCGCGAACTGCCAGTCGCCGTTGAACTTGTGGCCTTCGAGGGGCCAGTCCCAGCCCGTGCACCCGTAGAGCTCGCTGAGGACGCGTTCGAGGCCCAGTTGGTCTGCGACCGAGCTGCACTGCTTGGCGGTGATCAGCTCGTCGGCCTGGTCGGTCAGAATGTCGATGCCGGGCCACTGCATGTGTTCATAGTGGGGCATCGTGGCGCCCGCGGCCCGGGTCTGGCAGTCCAGCCCGCCCTCCAGGAGGTAATGGCCGGTCAGCGCGATGTTGTGTTCGCCGCACCAGCGGCCGATCTTCTCGCTGAAGTTCTCCACGAACAGCTCGGTCAGCGTGCGGTGGTAGTCGTAGCGGACCCGGGAGAAGCCGTCGCCGGTCACGTGCAGAATCAGCTCCGGCAGGTGGTTCAGCAGGTCGTAGCCGCGGCGCGCTTTGAACTCCTGCAGCATCTCCCGCGTCCACGGGACTCGCGCTTCCTCATCGCCCGGGCCCGAGATCCAGTAGCCGTAGTTCGGCTCATCGGTGAAGATGGCGGGGATGACGTCGCCGAAGTCCTGGCCGTATCGCTCGGCATAGGCCTCGTGAGTGACGCGCATGTACTCCTCGACAGCCTCCGGGTTCATCGTGTCCAGGTAGCCGCCGTCGTTGGTCCAGCCGGTGGGCTCCTCCGTCCCGACCTCAAAGGCAAAGACCTCACCATCTGTGCCCGCGGTGCCACCGAGCTTCTCGTACGACTCGATCCGGCCATGCGCGTCGAGCTTGACGGAGAAGGCCGCCAGGCACTCGCCGGCCGGCTGGCCGGCCCCCAACTTCCGGGCCGCCAGCAGGTGGAGGCGGAAGTGGGGGTTGTCCCTCGTCACCAGGCCCCCGGCCGGGCCGGAGGGCCAGCGATCCTCATCGTACAGGTACGCCTTCATGCCGAGTTCGCGCGCCTTCTCAACACAGACCGAGACGCACTCGAACCACTCGTCTGACAGATAGGGGGTCTTCAGCCCGTAGCGGCTGTGCACGAAGAAGCCGCCCATGCCGGCCCGGTGCATGTCCTCGATCTGCCGGCACAGGCGGTGCGGCTCAAGCTTGCTGTTCCACGACCAGAACGGCGCTCCTCGCAATATGGATGGTGGATCGGACCACATCTGGTTGAGTCGGTCAACAGGGCTCATGTCACGCTATCTCCTTGGTGTGTCAATCGAGGGCGGGGGCCTGTCCTATCGCTCCCGACGACGTCGGCTCCAGGTACGGCGAATGCCCGTGCCTTCGTCTTCGGCGCAGTACTCCCCTTCGCCGTCTTCCGGTGTTGCACGACGGGGCTCAGTCGGTGGGGGCGCCAGGAGAGTCCGAGTCTAACACGCCCGTGTCCCGGACGAACTGGAGCAGTTGGACATGAGCGCGGGCTCAGCCGGAAACCATGAAGATAGGCATTCTGCCAGCGTTCTCGGGGCCGCTGCGCCGACGGGCCTGGAGACCCGTCGGCACCAACGACGCCCAAATCTTCGGAGCAGCCTCTGTGGTGTCCTGGACCTGTCCCGAATCCGTTCCGGTGTCAGCTCATCGTCCGGTCCTTCAGCCCTCAGCTCGGCCAGGGGACGGCCCCGGGGCTGAGTACGGTCTGCGAGCCACATTCTACCACGCAGCGATGCCCGGGAGCCCTCGCACCGGCTCATCCCCAGCCAGGTACAGGTCGTTCCCGACGAAGCACATGCGTCCGATCCGCTCCAGGCGGCCCAGGACCTCGATGTTGGCGTTCTCCGGGCGGATACGCACCAGCACGTTGCCCAGGTAGGTGTAGACGTTGCCGTCGGGCCCTCTGACGTAGTCCCATTGAGTCGTACCGTGCGTCCAGGCGAAGCGGAGCGTGTCCGGCAGCTTCTTCGTGAAGAGGAGTTCACCGGTGCCGACGTCGACGCCATAGAGAACGCCGCCGTTCTCGACCGCCGGGTCCTCGGTTGTGCCGAGCAGCAGGCCGGGCGCGACCTCGAGCACAGGACCGGCCTTGGATGCGTTCGGCACCGGGACGATGTCCCGCACAATCTCCTGCGTCTCGGTATCCCACACGAACAGCTTCGCGCTCTCCGGCTTTACGTTGTTGTTCAACTCATCAGTGGCCGTCTTGGTGGACGCGATGATGTACCGGCCTTCCTGCGCCGCCGTCAGCCAGTAGATGCGATAGCCGCTGAACGCCCTCCACAGGCCGCCATATTCGCCGGATTCCGGATCGAGCCACCCGAGACTGCCGCCGGCGTAGTCGCGGATCCCGGCGCCGCCCCAGTAGATCCGGCCATCGGCGCCCATGGCGGCACTGAATACCTTCTTGACGCGTGTCTCTCTGAAGAGCGAGGCGACCACACGCCGGGGGTTGCTATCAGGTGAGTCAATGTCGGGTGGGTCCTGGCCTGGCGGCCCGCCCTTCAGCACCGTCCAGGGGCGCGATGGCTCGAAGACGTC
>CBFDAZ010000575.1:0-4209 GCA_965602825.1 uncultured bacterium | reverse complement strand
CACGAGGGGACGTACATCCCGGGAATCTTCGTGGCCTTCCCGTTCCCCGAAGGCGCGAAGCCAATGGCGGACATGGCCTACTGCACGACGGACGGCGTCCTGACCTCGACCAACCACGAGACCTTCATGGGGCTGCCCTTCCGCAATGGGACCTTCAACGCCCTGAGCCTCGCCGGACCGAACTCGGGCGAGTACGCCGTGCTGACCCGCGGCCTTCCCGACTTCTTCGTCGTGCGTCCGCCCGACCACCCGGACGCTGCCTTCCTCGGCCTGTCGCTGGGAGTCGGGGCCGAGAGCTGCCCGTACAGCGGCGAGTATGTCCACGAATACGCGCTCTTCGTCCCGCCGCAGCGTGAGCGGGGCAAGATCGGCCATCAGGCCTTTCTCGCGGCCAGGAGCTTCCTGGTCGATCCGGTTGCCGTGACGATCGGGCCCAACGAAGGGGAGCAGCCGTCCGAGTGGTCGTTCGCCAACGCGACCGGGGAGTCCGTGCTCATCGCCGGCGTAGAAATGGGAGAGGACGCGCTACGGATGCGCGTCGTCAACCTCGCCGACAGGGCGGTCAACACGCGCGTCTACACGCTACCGTCGGGGGACACGTCGGCCGCCCGGCTGAAGCTGCCCCCGAAGGGACTGAATGAAATCCGGGGCGCGCTGGGGAGTGGAGTCTCACAGCCCATCTCTCCGGTCCAGGAGTGAGCATGAGGAAACCCATGCTGATTGGCGCTATCTGGCTTCTCGCCGTCGCCGCCGCCGACCCACCTGCACAGGACGCGGCGATCGGCGGCGATAGACTGCTGGTGAGCTGGGATGCTCGCGATACAGTCGGGGAGACCGTACCCGACAGCAGCGGTAACGGCAACGACGCGACGCTGGTCGGTGCTGCAGAGCCGGCCAGCGACCCCGCACGCATTGAGCTCGACGGCCGGAGTGCACTGGTTGGGTCAAGCCCGATCCGGCCGGAGTGCATCACCATTGAGGCGCTGTTCCGAGCAGACCATCCCGGTGGGCGAGGCCTGCAACTGGTGGGCACCAACTTCGCACGAGATGGTGCAAGCGGGGGAGACGGCAATCCGCGACAGTGGGTGCTGGAGATTCGTGGAGTGCCGCCACAACCGGAGGGGGAGTACACCGGGTTCCTCTCGTTTGGCGTCTTCGGCGAGGATCAACAGTGGCACTTCGCGCTGTCGAACGCACGGCTGCGGCCCGGTTGGCATCACGCGGTCGGCACCTTCGACGGAGAACGCGTGCGCCTCTACCTCGACGGCAAGCTGCAGCGACGCTTCTGGCCCGATCCCTTCGGCGAGTACAAGGGCAAGATCAACGAGCCGCCCGACAGGGTCATCAAGCTGCCCGCGGCCGGCGCGAACTCGACGGAGAGCGGATATGGTCTGGACGGAGCGATTGCCCTGCTGCGGATCTACTCGGAGCCCCTGTCAGCCCAGGAGATCGCCCGCAGTTTCCGCGTTGCGCAGAACCGCATTCCAGAACTGGAACGGAGCGACAAGCGACGCGTGAAACGCCCCAAGCCGCCCTTCAAGGTCATCTTCAGCAACGACACGACGAACATCCTCACCTGCGTCAGCCCCTACCACGAGAAAGGGCAGCCCTTCACGCCCGAGATGCTCGAGGCGACGGTGGACGAGGTCGCGGGCGTCGATGTCCACATGCTGCAGCCGGGCCTGGGCTGGATTCCCTGGTGGAAGAGCGCGGAGTATCCCGCCGAGGAGCACTACCGGTGGTTCGAAGAGCGAACCGGCCTGCAGGCCGATCCCTTTGGCCAGTACATGCTCGCGGGTGGAGACATGGTGGGGGTGTTCGTCAAGCGCTGCCGGGAGACGGGCCAGGTGCCGTTCGTGTCACTGCGGCTCAATGACGGGCACCATCTGGAGAACGTGGATACCGACCACCGCATGTCGGCGTGGTGCAGCAAGTTCTACGCGGAACACCCGGAGTACCGCATCGGGCCGGACAGGCGCAACTGGGACCAGCACGTGCAGAACTGGGCCATCCCCGAAGTCCGCGATCACAAGTTCGCCTTCATCCGCGAGATCTGCGAGAACTACGACATCGACGGCTTCGAGCTCGACTTCATGCGCCACACGAGCCTCTTCCGGCTCGACGAGACGACCTTCGAGGAGCGCAGCCGGATCATCACCGACTTCGTCGCCCGCGTGCGGGAGCTGCTGGATCGGACGGCGAAGCCCGGGCAGCGCCGCTGGCTGTGCGCGCGGGTGCCGTGCTTCCTGGCGGGCCACGACCGGCTGGGGATCGACCTGCCGGCGATGGTCGAGGCGGGACTGGACATGGTCAACCTGTCCGCCTTCTACTTCACCCAGCAGCAGACGGATCTTCCGCTCGTGCAGGAGCTGGTGCCGAACGCCGCAGTCTACCTGGAGATGACCCACACGACCTCGGTCGGTCCCAGCCAGGGCGGCTACGACAGCTTCTCCTACATCCGCACCACGGACGAGCAGTTCCAGACGGCCGCTCACCTGGCATACGAACGCGGCGGGGACGGGGTGAGCCTCTTCAACTTCGTCTACTTCCGCGAGCACGGGACACCGGGTCGGGGGCCGTTTGATGAGCCACCGTTCCACGTCCTGGAGCGCCTCGGACAGCCAAAGTGGCTGGCGAAGCAGCCGCAGTGGTACGTGCTGGCTGAGACCTGGAACAACCCGCCGACCCCTGACCGCGCGATGCCCAAGGCGTTCAGCGCGGGTGTGACCCACACGATTGCCCTCGACATGGCCCCGCGCCGGGATGGCAGCGACGGTCTACTCCGGCTGATGATCAAGGAGGAGGATGACCGGGAGCACGCGTGGACGGTGCAACTGAACGGGACGGAACTCCCGCCCACCGCCTTCGTCCGCAAACCGCTCGATCACCCGTACGAGGCGGCACTGGGCGAGGAGGACCAGTACGCCTGCTTCACCTGCCCGCGCGCCCTCGTCCGCGACGGCCTGAACAAGCTGGCGATCACGCTGGAAGCGGGCGGGCCGGTCACGCTGCGGTATCTGGATGTCGTGCTGCCCTGAACACACGTGCCGCCTCGTCCCGCGCGGCATACTGGGTTGGGATGGCGGCGGCGACCGGCGAGACAGCAATGGAGCGGTGCCACAGGAACCACGCTGATACGGCATTACAGCGTGTCCGATCGTTTCCTGGCTACGACCGTGAATGCCCCGCCGATGAACGCGCTCCAATGGGCATATGTGCCCGGCTGAGCCTCGCGGGCCGGGAGTTCGGGGGGCGACTCGAAGACATGCTGGATTGAGAAGCCTGTCTGAAGAAGCCCGTTGAAGATGTCGCTCAAGTAGTGGCGGAACTCAATCATGTCGTCCGGCCTGTGCCGTTCTCTCTGGGCGTACGGCTTGGTGATGCGATAGCCCACTCCATCCCAGTCGGTCCAGTCGACGAATTCCGTTGCGGGGTTCATGAAGTCCGCCCGGTAGAGGCCTTCGGCTTTCAGCACTCTCGCGACGCCTACGTAGACCTCATGGACGTCCGGGATGTAACAACTGCCCGTGCCGTACACAATGTCGAAGGATCCCTCGGCCAAGTCCGAGAGGTCACGCATGTCGCCTTGAATGGTGGTCACCTCATAGCCGTAGCGCGCCGCCGCCTTCCTGTCACCCTCAAGCTGCCCCTCGCAAAGGTCAAGTACGGTTACGCGGGCGCCAAGAAGCGAGAATAGCGCGGACTGCTGGCCGCCGCCTGCGCCGAGGCACAGGACGTCTCGTCCCCTGGCTGTTGCCATCACCACCCGATAGTCAGGGCTGTCGCAACAGGGCTTGGGGAGGACTGTCGCTTCGCCTTGTCTGTAAGCACGGAAGGCCTCGACATCGAGATCGAGGTATGGACGCGTAGAACCCGCGCCCTCCTTGACAACTTCCTCCCAGCGCGCCTTGTTGATAGAGGCTATCCTATCCGGCCTGTCCATGGCCTCTCACCGTTCTACCGGGATTACCGATATCAACTGGCTGTCGTTCCTTAAGTTATGTACGTCAAGTTCTGCAGATCGGTCACGTGGGCAATGCGGGCCAAGGGTCGCTACGTCGGCCTCGCCCACACCGGACTCGCCCACGCGACGGCGCCGTCCGCCTGGCGGGCGCGGAGGGTGTAGTAACACTCGGCGGCAGGCGGGTCGTTGTCGCGGAACTCGAACTTCGCCTCGCGGCCTCTCGGCTGCTGAGTTCCTCCGCGCGG
>CBFDAZ010000574.1:0-4212 GCA_965602825.1 uncultured bacterium | reverse complement strand
GGGAAGGTGACAACGTGATCGAGAGGCTGCCCTCCGGGGTGTCGCTGCCGTTCGATTGCGGCTCGTATCTATGTGGATGCATTGAGTCGGGAAGGCAGGTGATCGCGGCTGTACAGCCGCACCTTGAAGTCGTAGCGGTCGGCGCGCCAGAGGGAGTGCAGGTACTGCACGGGGGCTTCGTTCCCGTCGTAGATGGTGCGGGTGATGACGAACACCGCGTCCCCTTCGTCAATCTCCAGAAGCTCCGCCTCCTCGGGAGTGGCTCCGCGAGCGCGGACCGTCTGTTCTGCCACCGCCAACGTCAGGCCGTAGCAGTCGGCGAAGAGGGCCCACAGCGAGCCGGTCAGGTCGTGCTGGTCCAGGCCCGGTGTCAACCGCACCGGTATGTAGCACCACTGCAGGCTGACGGGCTCAGCGTCCGCCAGCCGCAGCCGGTAGACCTCCCACACCTGCTCCTCTGTTGCGAGCTGCAGCGAGTGTCGCACATGCAGGGGAGGATCAACGGCGCCCACCCCCAGCAAGTGGGCCCCCGGGGACCAGCCGCGGGCCTTCATGTCGTCGGTGACCGAGCACAACCGGGTCAGCTCGTGCTCCAGGCGTCGGCGGGTCACGAAGGTCCCGCGCCCGCGCTCCCGGCGCACAAGCCCTTCCCGCTCCAGAAGCTGCAGCGCCTGGCGTACAACGCCTCGACTGACCTGAAAGCACCGGCACAGCTCGGGCTCCGACGGTAAGACGATCTCTCCCTCGCGGGACGAGACCTCCAGGTCCCTGATCGCCTTCCGCAGGCTCTCTGCGATCTGGTAGTAGAGGGGGATCGGCAGGCTCTTGTCGATCGGGTGTGCAGTCAACAAGCCATCGGGCATGGCTACTCCTCACCCACGGCGTCCGATGGGGAGCCTTGTCCATACAACCGGGCTAGCTCGGCTCCCCTTCAGCAGCTTGTTCGCTGATGGGATCAGAACACGCGCCTTGACGCGGGCATGCTGTATATGCTAAAGGATGAACGTATGGTTGTATATACAAGTTACTCTATTCCGCAGCGGGCGGAATGTCAAGCCAGAGGCGGCTGACGACCCATGAGCAAGCCTGACGTGCTGTGTGTTGGCATCGCTGTCGCCGACGTCATGGCCAAGACGATTGACGACATCCCCGAGTGGGATCACCTGGGCACCTTCGACCATATCGAGCACCACATCGGCGGGTGTGCCGTCAACACCGGCGTCGACCTGGTGAGGCTGGGAGTGCCCGTGGCCGTCAGCGCGTGTATCGGGCGCGATGGCGCGGGGGCGTTCGTGCGGCAGGCTCTCGCCGATTCTGGTGCCGACACCACGGGCCTGGTCGAGACGGACCAGGCAGCCACGTCGTATACCTTCGTCATGATCGGCTCGGACGGCCGGCGACGCTACCTGCACCACGTCGGCGCCAATGCGCACTTCACCGACGCACACGTCCCGAGCGACCTCGTCGCTGCAGCCCGCATCCTACACATGGGCGGCTCCCTCCTGATGCCCGCGATGGACGGGGAGCCGACGGCGAGACTGCTGGCGCGGGCCCGGGACCTCGGGGTCACGACGTGTATGGACACCGCGTACAACCCGACCGTCGACAGCCGTGCCCTGATCGAGCCCTGCCTGCCCCACCTGGATATCTTCATGCCGAGCATCGAGGAGGCACAGGCCATCACCGGCGAGTCCGACCCGGAGCGGATGCTGCAGTGGTTCAGCGACTGGGAGATCGGCCTGCTGGGCATCAAGCTCGGCGCCGACGGCTGCATTGTCCGTACAGCGAGCGGGACGGAGCGCTACCCGGCCTTCGGGGTTGACGTCGTGGACGGCTCGGGCGCCGGAGATGCGTTCACGGCGGGCCTGCTCTACGGCGTTCTGCACGAGTGGGACGTCGAGCGCACGGCCCGCTTTGCCAATGCCACCGCAGCTCACTGCATTCAGGCTATAGGCTGCAGCACCGGTGTGCCGCCCGCAGCCGAGGTCAGCCGGTTCCTGGATACTGACCCGCCGGTCCGCGAGGCCTGAAGCTTCGCCCCCTGGTGGGGAAGCTCGACGGTTGTCTGCCGCCGGCCTCGCGCAACCGCCCTTCGTCGAAGGAGACCCAGATAACCCATGCCCCCACCGCAAGAGACGATGCTGCGGATGTACCGCCAGATGCAGTGCATCCGCCAGTTCGAGGAGAGAGTCAACCGGCTCTACCTCGAGGGCCGGCTGCCGGGGACGCTCCACCTTTACATCGGCCAGGAAGCCTGCGCCGTCGGCGTCTGCGAGGCGCTGGAGCCGGACGACTGGGTCACCAGCACCCACCGCCCCCACGGACACGCCATCGCCAAAGGTGTCTCGCTGAACGCGATGATGGCCGAACTGTTCGCCCGAACCACCGGCTGTGCCGGCGGCTACGGCGGCTCGATGCACACGGGGGACCCGGACGTCGGCTCCCTGACGGCCATAGCGATCGTGGGCGGGAACGTGCCCGTGGCAACCGGGATGGCCCTGGGGTTCAGGATGCGCCGGACGGGTCAGGTCGTCTGCTGTTTCATGGGTGATGGGGCAACGAACGAGGGCGCCTTCCACGAGGGTGTCAATATGGCCGCCATCTGGGACCTGCCCGTGGTCTTCGTGGTCGAGAACAACCGGTACGGCGCTTCGACGCCCATCGAGCAGGTCGTGAAGCTCGACCGGGTGTCCGACCGGGCGGCCGGCTACGGCATCCCCGGCGTTACCGTGGACGGGATGGACGTCCTGACCGTGCACGAGGCGACAGATGCAGCCATCGACCGCGCCCGTTCGGGCGGAGGTCCGACGCTGCTGGAGTGCGAGACCTACCGCTTCATCGGTCACTCCCGCAGCGACACCCGCGGCTACCGTACTCGCGAGGAAGAGGCCGAGTGGCAGGCCCGCGACCCGATCCCACGCCTCGCCGGGCAGCTCCTGGACCTCGGCCACGCCACCGAGGAGGACCTGCAGGCCACTGCCGGCGACGTCGCGGGCGAGGTCGAGCACGCCGTCGAGTTCGCCGAATCAAGCCCCTCCCCCGCCCCCGAGGACTGCCTGAAGCACGTGTTCGCCGAGGAGGAGCCGGCCTGATGGAGACTCCACAGGGCGAGACGAGAACCATGACCATTGCCGAGGCCCTGCGCGAGGCTATTCGCGAGGAGATGCGGCGTGATGAGCGCGTCTTCTGCCTGGGGGAGGACATCGGCATCCCGGGTGGCTTCGGCGGCGCCTTCACCGTGACCCTGGGGCTGGCGGAGGAGTTCGGCCACGAGCGCATCCTCGACACCCCGATTTCGGAGGCCGGGATCGCCGGCGCGGCCGTCGGGGCGGCGCTCGCGGGTATGCGGCCAGTCGCCGACGTGCAGTATGCGGACTTCCTGTTCTGTGCCATGGACCAGCTTGTCAACGAAGCGGCAAAGCTGCGCTACATGTCGGGCGGCAAGCTCCGAGTGCCGATGGTCATGCGCGCTCCCTGCGGCGCCACAACGCGAGCGGCTCAGCACGGGCAGAGCCCCGAGTCGTTCTTCATTCACGTGCCCGGGCTCAAGGTGGCCTGCCCCTCGACAGCCTATGACGCCAAGGGCCTGCTGAAGACCGCGATCCGCGATGACAACCCGGTGCTGTTCTTCGAACACAAGCTCCTCTACGGCAGCAAGGGCATGCGCGCCGAGAAGGGCGCCCTCTCGCCCGTCGGCGAGGTCCCCGTCGAGGAGTACACCATCCCGTTCGGCAGCGCTGCCGTGCGCCGCGAGGGCACGGACGTGACCGTTGTCGCCAAGCTCCTCATGGTCTACAGGGCCCTCGCCGCCGCCGAGGCGCTCGCCGAGGATGGCATCTCCTGCGAGGTCATCGACCCGCGGACGCTCGTCCCGTTCGACACCGAGGCGGTCGTGGCGTCGGTCCGCAAGACGGAGCACCTGGTCATCGTGGACGAATGCCCGCGCACCGGCGGGTGGGCTGGCGAGGTCGCCGCCGAGATCCAGGAGCAGGCCTTCGGACACCTGGACGCGCCCATCAAGCGCGTTACCGCCCCCGATACTCCCGTGCCCTTCGCGCCGCCGATGGAGCAGTACTACGTTCCCGATGAGGAGGACATCGCACGGGCCGTCAGGGAGGTGCTCCGGTGGCGCTAGCTCCACTCTCCCAGCTCCTGCAGGCGGCCCGCGACGGTCGTTACGCGGTCGGCTACTTCGAGGCCTGGGATACCTAC